>JARGGA010000515.1 GCA_029210805.1 Candidatus Thorarchaeota archaeon | reverse complement strand
CTGGGCTCGGAGTCATGATTCTGGACCATCTTCCCACAAAGCTGGTGGAAGAAGCGCTGAAACTCCCTGTCAATACTATCATTCATGCATTGAAAGATGATGACGAATATAACAAGGTTGGAAGATACGCTCGTTGTGATGAATCACAGCGAGAGCATATTGGTGGAATGGCAAAAGGAGAGACCGTCGTATATCTTGCCAGCAAGGGAATGCCTGTCAATGTCAAGATAACTCAACTCGACCAACTTCTCAAGACACCTCTTCCAAAGGATGGCATCAGTGATGGGGCAATCCGTTCCAGGATGAAACAGGCCTTAGCAGATAAACCGTATATTCTGAATTATGAGCCTCTCGCAAAGGGCATCATTGAAAGACTCGATGAGAGCGATTTTTCATCCCCTGAACGTATGAGAAAAATTCCCAAGGCTGAGGTTGTAGCTCGTCCAATGCAAATGCGGTCTCCGGATGATATCATCGCTTCAATCGCAGCGGATGCGCGATATGTCACACTGGGTCAGGAAAGAATAGGATTTGCACAGGAAGGGAATCTAGAGCCGATGGTGGCCCTCATGGCTGGTGTGATACGGGAGTTCGAGGAAGACGGGATCATTGATCTGGACTTTATGACCAAGTCACATGTTCATACGATGCATGCGCTGGGGGTTCCCGTTGACTCTACGGTGTCCCGTGATATCTATGTCCTGCTAAAGGACGAACTAGGACTTTGAGGGGATGATGTGGAAGAGGAGCGCCAGCGATTTCGTTCGGCACATGAAGCATCCGATACGAGACCCCCGCGAGATACACCTCAAGAACAGGAAATCCCCTCGGATATCTCAAGTAGAATTAGTGAAGCCATAGATAGAGTTGAGAGGTCTGAGGAAAAGTCAGAATCCCAAGACCCGAAAGAGGACAATCGAACCATAGAACAACGACTCAGAGATGTTGAGAGAGAGATTGTACGAAAAGAGGTCCATTCTAGGATCAGCGATGCACTTGATAAAATAGAGAGGACTTCCATCGAGAAGACGATAGAGAGTAAAGCCCCACAGTCCCGGGTCAATGAAGCTCTCGATGAGTTCGAAAAGAAATCTATTGAAGATACTGACGGACCAAGTATCTCAGATTCAGAGAAAAGACTCTCCAAGGTTCAAAAAGAACTTGATGCATTGAAGGAGTCAGGCGTTGATGTTTCCAACGTAAATGAGGCGTTGAAGGACCTCTACAAGGAACTGGGAGTTGATGAGCAGTCGAGAAGTGATGCGACATTTGGGTCCGATGTCAAGGAGCGTGAAGCATCTGAGCCTCGCGTCAATGAACGAGGGACTTGGGAGGTCAAGATGTATGAACCTGAAGTTGACGGGAAGAAGGTCGAGTCATTTGACGAGGTTCGCGACCACCTTGAGAATGTTCATCCTGGACTCAAGGAGCACAGGGACTTTGACACGCTCATGGAGCATGGGGAGAAGCACTGGAAGGTGGTAGAGCACTTTCAAGGTCGGACAGAGGTTACCAATAAGGAGATCACAGAATTTGCAAAGAGCATTGATGCACCGGAGCCCACCGTGAGACCTTGGGTGACAAAAGAATCAGCACCGGGGATTTACTCTATAATGGAGTCGGCCATGTCACGAGAGGAGGCTGAGAAACGTATTGGGTCAATCCGAGAGGGTCTTGGTGACCTTGGAGATATTGATGCCCTCAGGGATAAGATGAATGAACCGTACTTTGAGAAACACATGAAACAGACTTCAAGCTGGGAGAAAGACTGGGAGAGTTCGGAGAGGTTCTACAGGTTCCTTGATGAGATGGAGAAGGGTGGCACTATAGGGGATGTTTCCAGAAGAGTTGGTATTGCTCAATCTTCTGGTCAGAGATATCTAGATGGACGATTACCAACTCTCGTCAAGGCAGGACTTGAGAGTTCTCGTCTTAGGGTTAAGGAGTACAATGACATTATTCCAATGGAATCCAAGGAAGAGCTACATGGCGCAATCGAGCGTCACAACTACCTGAAAGATCGGAAAGATTTTCCCGAACTTAAACACAGAGCTGAGTTCTATATCGACATCAAGGAGCTTCAGAGAACCAATCAGCTGCCGGATATCAAACAGCGTGATTGGGCCTATCAAATGGGGATATCTCAAACTGCGCTCAATGATTATCTTCAGGACAAGAAGCGACCTGAGCTCTTTAAACTCCTAAATGCCAGTGAGAAGGCCCGTCAACTACATGAGTCCAAACTTGCGCCAGAGGCTTTCGAACACAGGCTTGATCCCTCAATTGTATATGAGAATTTCAGACACCTCAAAGGTATTGAGAACCCAACACCAGTACAATTGGCTGATGTCATAGAGAAACTGCATGCTGCTTCATTCCTGGAATCAAGTGTGCAGTTTGCGGAGATGACGCCTTACAACTATCACAGTGGTCCAAAGTGGATTTCT
>JARGGA010000514.1 GCA_029210805.1 Candidatus Thorarchaeota archaeon | reverse complement strand
TCTTTGTACAAGTACGCCATCTCCCAGCATGTTGGCAAGATTCGCAATAGATTGCCCATATGAAATCGGAGAATCGAAAGGAGCTGTGAACTGTGTTGAAACAAGGAGTGCGAAGTTTGTATTCATGGTCTTCTTATTTGCAAAAGATTGACCATTCACGGTTAGAATGTCATCATAGTATTCACTGGTAACGACACCACCAGGATTGAAACAAAAGACACGAACCTTGTCATCAAAACGTTTTGAATAGTAAATCAGCTTTGGTTCGTATAGCTTACTGGCTATGTCTGCCATCACGGGTTCAGGAATCTCTACACGTAATCCAATATCGACATAGTTGCTCTGTGTGTGAATAGAAAGTCTTTGAGCTTGTTCTGCAAGCCATTTGTTTCCCACGCGACCGGGAGCTGCAACAACATAGCGTGCGGATATCACATCGCCGCCATTTTTTTCCAATCCACTCACACGATCGCCATTAACATGAATATCCTTAGCTTCTGTATTCAATTTTATTTCTGCACTCTTTGCGATGTGCTCATACATCCCACTCATTACTTCGATGCAACCTTCGCGTCCCATGTGACGTATCTTTTGGGGGATTAGCCAGAGACCAATAAGAGCAGCTTTGCGAGTGTACTCCTCAATATCATCCTCGGTGTCACCATATATCTCAGTAGGAGCACCATAATCAAGATACATCTGATCAACATATTCGATAAGATCCATTAGGGGTTTCTCACCAAGGATTTCATCTAGCCATCCACCTATCTTCGTTGAAATTGTGAGTTTCCCGTCTGAGAAAGAACCTGCTCCTCCCCATCCTGCGAGAATGGCACATGGATTACATTTGGTGCAACCCCTCGCCATGGTTGTGTTGGGACAATTCCTGCGTTCGATACTCTTGCCCCGTTCAATCATAACTACTTTGAGGTCGGGTTTGTGCTTGATTAATTCCAAAGCACAAAAAATACCAGCTGGGCCGCTCCCAACTATGGCAACATCGTAATCCAAGATATTTCACTCCGGGATGGTGTTCCCCTAAAGGTCGCCGCTAAAACGTCACTTAAGGGTTGTCCCTCAGAAAATGTCATAGGTGCATAGTCCAAGCCGTTAGGAATATCCTTTTCAGTCAATAAATTGTGAATGGTAACGAAGAACAGGATTGATGTAATCACAATGGCTCGTTGCTCTCTATGTGGTCAAGAGGACCTTGTTTTCACGTGCCCATACTGCAATAGTGTATATTGCACAGATCATAGATTACCAGAAGGGCATGGTTGTCCAGGAATCCATCTTGTACAAGATAGAGCAAAACGTCGTGTTAGCGACTCATTAGATGGGAGTTATCTTGAATCCGAGGATGAAGGTAAAAGACAGCAGCGACAACAAACTTCACGAAGACGACCCAAAAGAAGAAAGCGTCGATTCTCAGCTCAAGAAAGAAAAGATCTAGCTATCTCAGCCCTGCTAGTAACTTTAGTCAGCATATCATTGCAGGCAGGAGGAATCTTAAGGGCATTCACAGTTGTCCCTCAAATGATCTTGTCTGGATTTTGGTGGGTAATTGCGATTATAGCTGGTTCATTACTACTCGCATATTTTGTACATGAATTTGCGCACAAGTTTGTAGCGCAACATTACAACATGTGGGCAGAATTCCGAATGACTACATCTGGATACTATCTCTCGTTGGTTGCAATTTTGTTTGGAATACCGATCTTCGGAACTGGAGTTGTATACACCAGTGGAGCTGATAGCCTAGAAAAAGACGGTAAAGTAAATGCTGCTGGTCCTTTGTCTAATTTTTGCTTGGCGGCTCTATTTACAGTGCTGTCTATCTTTCTACCCCTTGCGGGTTTTGGATTGTCATTTTATGTATACTTTATCCTTCAAATTGGAGTAAGTCTCAATGCTATGCTTGGTCTCTTCAATATGATTCCGATTCAGCCCTTTGATGGCGGTACCATATTTAAGTGGAATAGAGCGATATGGGTACTCATGGCTATAAGCCTTTTACTTCTGTTATTGTTTGGTTATTTTGTGATGCCATCAATCTATATGATGTTCCCTGCGTAATACTGTCATTCATAGTGACATAACATCATGCCACTTTGAGTGTGTGTATTCTAAGTGATTACTCCCAGTTTCTCAAAACCTGATGTAACAGAACTATCAGTTTCAGCTTGGTTCTATCGCAATCGAACACTGGCAGGATTCGATAATCCAGCGAGGTCTTTGTATGTTTCAATCAGGGAGCTCGTTGAGAACAGTCTGGATGCCTGTGAGAGCAATGGAATTCTACCTGATATCAATATTAGATTACGACCTCAAAGCAAATCCAATCTGAGAGGAGATGTTACATCCGGGCCTGAAGTTTTCGAATTAGCAGTACAAGACAATGGCGGGGGCATTCATCGAGTGAATATCCCTAAGTTGATCGGTAAGATG
>JARGGA010000035.1 GCA_029210805.1 Candidatus Thorarchaeota archaeon | reverse complement strand
AGAGACATACGATGGAAGAGTGTGTCGACAAAAATCTCCGAACTGCGGATTAAAGAGAAGAAGGAAACAAGCGTTTCATACTCTTTCCAATTTGCAGATGCCACAATTATTCCAGAGTTTCCAACCATTAGAATTGTCCCATCTTCCTTATTGTGATGGACAATCTCTAGATTATCCAATAGTTGTTCAATCTCGTTTTGATTTGTTTCATCATCCATGTATTCATCAGGATTGTCAAAGGAGGGAGTTATTGATTCAGCCAAAATTCCTACAAATTTGTATCTGCTTGCAGAAGTTCCTTTAAACACACAATCAACGAGCCTTCGCTGGTGATGTGTCAACAATGTATCAAGAAGAAGGGAAGTATCAGTTGCCAAATCGATTACGATACGTGCCATCTTGTCAAGGGAGATAACACCAGGGTCTGCTCCTTCAACTTCTATTATCTCAGCACCATATGCAACATGTCCTTCGTGATTCAGGTATATGCTCAGCAGCTCTTCCTGCTCGATATCCACATCATTGGGATCTTGCATCGATGCTTCGCATACAATATATTCGGATGGCACATAATCTTTGATTCGAATCGAGTTACATTCAGGCTCTGAGGAGAAAATAGCTTTGTCAGGAAATTCGTCCATCAACATCGTAACGAATTCACCTTCAAACTCGCGAGAGGCTATCACTTTCTGTGCAATTGCTTCAAGCATATTTCTATCGCAAGGGATGAATTCCCCCAGAATAACTCTGGGATTATGCAGCTTGATTGCTTCTGATAGTCTGTCGGGAATTTGGGTCACTCTGTGTCCCTCCCATTGTTGCCATTCCTGAGATAATCGGGCAAATATACTCTTGTCTTGTAGGACACATCTTCAATGATATCTATTCCAATGGGACTTTCAAATCCACAGGATTTACACTCAAAGAAGAATTTCCTGCCTCGAACAACAGCCATTCTGAGTTCTCCACACTTGCAATAGAGGAATCGTCTAACTTTCTCCCTCAATTTGGGGTCGACATCTTGTGCAATTTTGCCCCCACGATTCGTTAGTCGATATGCAGTGAGATAGCCATATTGTGAAGTACTTAAACGCAACATGGAGATGTATCTCAAATCCAGCAAGTCCTCGAGATCATCTTTTCCTTCACGACTTATATTGAGCCAATGTCTTGTTCCATCAAGCATTGAAACACTCCATGGAGCATAATCATAACCTTTGAAAATACCCTTAACAGCCCCTTCATAAATGATAGACATCAACGGAAGTTCCTTCAACCAATCAAGATGAGAAGAATCACTTGATTTGGTATATGTTTCAATAACGAGTAGAAGTGTTAGCATGTCATCAGTAACTTCGATGCTCATTTACTTAACTCACGCTCCTATGATATCTTGCAGCGTGGATATATCTCCTAAATAAATTCATTCTGAGAACAATCACATTTTGCTTATCGAAAGGAAATTCAATTCGGCTTTAGTTGAATAACTAACGAAATCCACATGAATTCGCATATTTGTTTGCGATATCCGCAAAATAATCGACAATATCCGGAGAGATTTACGAGTTTGCTTATATATTAATATCAAATATTCGTAGATTGGGGACTGCAATAATGGCAGAGATGCTCATTACACAAGACGACATTTTAAGAAGCACTTTGTTTCACATTCAATTGAAACAGTGTCAATACATCGATAATTTTCCTGAAACAGTAACCGAAATCTTCCAGTCAATGATTAACGGCAAGAAGCTAAAACCATACGACGACATGAAGAGAAAGCTGTATAGGATTAAAACGAACTTCTTCGATATTAATGGAGAGAAGGTAGTGAAAAGAGACTTCTATCTTGGACTCTATAATAGAATAAAACGAAAATCTGAGTACTGAATTGATGTACCGAAGAGTATGCATGTATTGGTTATTTGGCTTCGATTAGGGAGAGGACGAATTTGGCACCCTGATTGGGCTTGCCTTTCACTCTATCTTCAACTTCTAAGGTTCCACAATACTTTCTAGCCATCTGTGACACAAGAGTCAATCCAACTCCGCCTTGGCGTTTGGATTTGTCAAAGATCGTTTTCTTTCTTGCTTTAGAGATACCCGGACCATTATCTGCAATGGAGAGCTGAATATACCCATTCTTTCTTGTTGCTGATACCCAGACTTTCTTATCCTCACTGGGATTGTGTCTTGCGGCATTTTCAAGAAGGTTCCATACCAATTCCCCCAGCAAGGCATCAGCCCATACTGAAGCAGGATTGTCTAGATTCTTCAATATTGAGTGCGTACTATATACTCGGTCCAAGACAGCAATCTTCTCTTTCACAACGGTAGATAGATCCATCCTAGTTCGTGGCAGGTGGCGTAGTTGTCCGGCTCGTTTTACCTTTGTAATCAATCGGGTGCATCTTTCTACAGCATCTTGAATGTCCTGTTGAGCGTCATCAAGATAGGATTTTAGCAAGTCTTGATCTAAAAGCCCTGCAGAGGTCATGATAACTTGTAGTTGATTGGAAATGTCATGAGTGAGCAGATCAAGGTAGAACTGTACTGTGTCTTCAGCATCCTTCTGAATTGTTATTTCGGTTATCACTGCAAAGGTTCCAGTAAAAGTCCCTTCCGCATTCTGAATTGGAGCTGCTGACACGATTGTAGGGATAACGCGTCCAGATTTTGTCACCCACACAAGTTCATATCTATCAGATTTTCCGGATTGACGTTCTTTGACTTTTGCTTTGAATAACTCCATGTCTTTTTCTTTAGTAAATTCAACCCAGCATTGACCAATGATATCCTTTGGTTTGTATTCGAGCATATTACAGAATGCTTCATTTGCGTAAGTAACGATACAGTCATTATCATCAATTGCTAGGCCATCATTCATTGTTTCAACGAGAGTACGATACCGCTCTTCAGATGCCTGTAACAAGTCTTGACTTTGCTTTTCTTCTGTACGATCCTGAGCATGTATAAGGGCTTTCTGCGTTCCGTCAGTAGTCTTAATCAGTGAAATTCGGATGTCGATGATTCTCAAGGATTTATCTTTGTGGTAGATAGTGATAGGGTAAGAGTCGATTACTTTCGCACCTTTGATTCTTTGAGCGTAACGCTCTGAAACAAGCTTGGCACTATCAGGGGTAATAAATTCAGTCACTTGATGACCAAGTAAATCTTCTTCGGCACCCCCAAATATTCGATATCCTTCCTCACTAACGTATTCGAATCTCATATCGTTACTGATTATTATTGTGGCATTATGACTATTGGCAATAATCTTTCGGAGCGTGGCTTCGTCAACGCGGATTTGGCCTAGAGCAAACTCAAACGGTTTGCCATCTTTGGCATCTCTCGTGACCTTAACCTTCTTGCTCATTACCCCTGCCTCATTACATACATACAATCGTGATGCTCAATAATGAGTTAAAGGAGGTTGTATTATTAACTTGCACTATTTATAATCAGTTTGAACGCTTGTCGTATTGGTTCAGATATTTCTCAGGATTCTTCTGTTTTCCGAAACCCAACAAATTATCCATCATTAGCACAAGTCCATTCATAAATGGCATATGTGTTACAGTCCAGACTATCAGCTTGTGGAGGATATTGTTTTTCTTATTATACGGGCAGGATCTTATGCAGGTTGAACATTCGGAGCCATTTTCAACCCAGAAGATATAGCATGTTTCAGGATTGATGTACCACTTCTTTACACCCGGAATATTTGACCGGGTTTTTCCCTTCCATGTGAGGTCTTTGCCGTATTCAATCGATTGTGATGGACAGGTAGTTGCACATTTCTCACATATTTCACAAAAGCGAGTGACAGAATCACAGAACTTCTTATCGGGAGCATCTGGTGTAAGAGGCATATCGGTGAGTACTTTGGCGATTCTAACACGGGGACCAAATTCCTTGGTAATCAAAATGCCATGACGCCCAATCATTCCAAGTCCCGCATCTATAGCTTGGGGAACACTTAAGGAAACATCATTTCCACAGGGAATAGCGGTATATCCACGCTTTCGTATCAACGCGGACAATTCTATCTCAAGGAACGCCATTCGAGAGTAGCCAAGAGCAGTATTTGCAGCACTAGTGAAAGCTGGAGATGTGGCTATCCCCTCATAATCCATCTCAACAGCCATTACAATGACTCGATCCACTGAATCAGGTATTTTGTATTCTTCTCGTTGTCTGTTGGATGCGTATAGCCATCGCCGGTCAATCTTTGCAATGCCTACCAAATCAGCACCATAGAATCTTGCCGCACGTTTAATGTCACGTGTCTGTGTAGGAAGAGGAGATTCTTTTGTTTCTTCATTCTCTTTGGAAAAATCAGTCTTTCGCAGATTGATGTTTCCTCGCGAATCATATAGGGTCCATCCCGAGGCGGACATGTCATGCTCAAATTTACCATATCCAGGTATGTTTCTGGCGATCATAGCTTCTGCGCCATGCCACTCATTTTGCTGATAGTTCTTGAAATCTGGATCATTATGAACCCGAGCAAATATCATATCAGCTTCAGAGAACGCTTCCCAGTCATCAGATACTTCATAGGGTCTATAGGTGTCTTCAGCATCTTTCGTTATGGGTTCTATTGGTTTCTTCTTTTTGGGAGCTCTGGATGCAGTAATTGCATTCGTAGGACATGCACGCACACACTTCAAACATCGAGTACACTCATTCGTGTCTATCTTCGGTGTTTTGTCACCCTTGGTATATGTGAGCGGTGAATCATCTCCATGAATATCCATGCAAGCCTCATAGCATTCTAGATTACACGTCTGTGGATTGCAGAGTCCTTTTTGAATTTCCATGAAAACACCTGTCTTAGACGATTCGCGTTTCGAACCCTAATTAATCAGTTGTGATTTGACAAGAAACTATACTACTCCTCTTGCAAGCTCTTCAGACACAAACTGTTCGCGATCAGTGTCATCCAGCGAAAGAACAAAATCATGAATGCCCTTGACCATGTTTGCTAATCCGCCAATTTCGGTTCTATACGATAATTGCAAATCAGCCCCATTTTCAGCCCGTGCAATAGCTGCTGCGGCAGATTCTCCCGACTCGATGCCCAATCGAATCCCTTCGCCAGAAAGAGGATTGCAGAGTCCAGCGGCATCTCCTACAAGGATTGTGTTCTTAGCACCAGAGGCAAAAAAGCCAAACGGAATAGCCCAAACCTCTTTTGTTCGAAGCTGCTTTTCTTCAAACGAGAAATCACTAGTAAGCCAGTTTTTGAACAGATGCATTGCCTCTGAAATGTTCGGACTTGATTTTGGTTGAACCCCGAGGCCTATGAGAAGATCTTCACCTTTCGGTATCGTATATGCATAAGCAATGGAGAGATCGTTTCGGAAGAATCCTGAGAAACAATCCGATAATACATCATCGTATCTACATCTCAATAGTTCTTGGCCAACTATGAGAACCTCGGCTGGCTCAGGGGATATCAATCGCCTTACTTTGGAACGAACACCATCAGCTCCAACCAGGTACTTGTATTTCACTTGGATTTTCTCATCACCTCGAACAGCATGAATCTCAGAATCTGTCAAGTCAGTGAAACGAGTACCAGTGAGAACATCAACGTTTGAAGTATCTGCAACTTTCATGAGCCAAGCATCAAACTTGTCACGATCTATATTATGTATTTTGTAATTGGAAACGCGACCGCTTTTGTTTCGACCACTAGGTGGGACATAGAATAGACCTAGTTCTGTAGGATTTTTCATCACATCAGCATGGAGTTCTTCACCAATTGTATCCTCAATTACTTCTGCAGTAATCCATGGTAGAACCCCGCCACACGGTTTGTGACGCCCTGGTTTGTCCTTTTCCAGAAGAAGGACACTCATTCCGAGCATAGAGCAGTTAATTGCGGTACTAATACCAGCAGGACCGCCTCCAACTACAACAACATCATATTCCGGCATCGGCTGTCACCCTACCCTCTAACCGACCTTTTTCCTTCAGTGATTTTAGTACTTGAACAATGATATCTAACTTTAGGACCGTTTGTCCTTCGAAATCGCCAACATATGCTTCTTGTTCTTCACCGAGCTCATAGCATGTTGAATCATCAACATCTACCAAGAGACCTGGGACTCCTGTATCAAGAAAATCCCGATGATGTTTATTATAAAATGCTTCACAACAGGAGCCTATGTAGCCCCGGGCGCCTTTTGCTTCAAATTCCTTAATGGTTTCAATTAGGTGTTCGAAATTTTGAATTGTTCTAACAGGGATATCCAATTCATTCGCGAGTTGGTAAATATCGCCAATGGTGCATTCTCCACATTCTATGCATCCCTCGGTTTTTCGATAATCACAGCCAACTAATTTGGCACAATAAGGAAGCAGGATATAATCAAAATTATGAGATAGCACTTCATCGGGCATAAGATTCACTGTCATAAGATGATTGGATTCATTGAGAGAGATTCCAATACTGCTGAAAGCAATCTTTTTCGTTGCCTCGAGAATGAGCTGAACCAACTCATTGGGTTTAACACCGAGTATTCTTGCACCAGATTCCTCAAAGAATTCTAGTACGTTCTTGCGAATCGATTCCTCATCTGCCGCGATATTCTTCAATTTGGCTTCAAGATCCATCACTGCGCGTTGTGGAAATATCTGAAAATCACCTGTGATGTAGCTGCTCTCAATGAAATTGCCTGCCACATTCAGAGAGAGAGAAACACGAACGAGACCTCCAGGTGTTTTACGAACTGCACTCACATGCCCAGCGTGATTTGGGGGAGGTTGGACCATGTCAATCCAGTCACTGCTTTGGTATTCAGGAAGTAGTTCCGAGAAGACCTCTTTTTCCTCAGAGGTAAGCTCGCCGTTCTCAAACTCTACGCCAAGTACCTCTTGAAAACCATCAATCATTGCTCTCTTTATCTCATCAAGAGGCGGCACATATCCTAGTTCCCACTTCAAACAAGTGACGCGCTCCTTTACACTATCAATCTCTTTGTCAGCAAGTTTTTCGATTGGAATTCTAAGCGAACGTAACATCAAGTCAATATCAAAGTCAATCAACAAAGTACCTTGATACATAAAGGCCCCACCACGTTCGGTACCTCCGGTTCCAGAAATCTTTCGACCCTTGACCTCTATGTCATTCTTTGGTCGAAATTCAGCTTCCACGCCTAGTCTCCGTAAACCTGCAACAGTTCCAGAACAAACGAGTCTTGCAAGCTTGTCTAAGTCATAACGAAGTTCATTAATTCCAGGTGTGGATTTGTCTGCAAAGATCTCCCATCCTAGGCACGTTGGAGTGAATAGAATTGCACCCCCACCGGTTATTCGTCGATTCACATCTACTCCATACTTTTCACAGTAATCCAGCCGAACTTCTTGAGCAATGGATTGGTGAAATCCCACTAGAACAGCAGCGGGGTCGAATTGGAGGAATCTCAAAGTACTGGGAGTGTTCTCTAGGGATTTACACTCTAAAATTGCGTCATCAAGAGCCATATTTTCAGACCCCGTTTTGATACCTGTATCTAGGAGTCGCCATTTTTTCATTTTTTTATTCGACTCCAGTATTAGTAGGTAAAACTTCATCCATCAATGAGCAACACTTGTCGGACATTTTCATTTGAAGTCCCAATTCCTTTGCGAATTCATAAGCTTCCTCAGTTGGGTAGGCAATGCCATTTATCCCAGCTCGAATCGCCAGTCGATCAGTTTCACGACGATGTTCACCATGAGGTCGTGCACAGCCAAGTATCACGGGTTTGTTGGGAAGAGCTAGACGGGATGCCAAAAGAACACGAGCAATATCCATTGGACTTGCAGGTGTTACATTCTCCATGGGGGTCTTCTCAAGAGGTTTGAAAGCAACAACAATGACTGATGAAGGATCATGATTAGCAATCATGCGTATAGCGTTTGCCTCTCCAGTCAGCTTCCCGTAGTAGAGGCCCACTACTATGTGAGGCATTATTGGTACATTGTTATTTTCAAGATATGTCATCGATTCATCGAATGCCTCAGGCTTGACATTGAGGTGGTACACCTCACGAATAGTTTCTTCATCCCCGATAATGTCCAACATTGCACCGTCAACACCGGCATCTCCGAGAGCCTCAGCAATGACAGGATACACAAGTCCAGTGTGAACCACTATGTCCAGATCCAAGTCATCTTTCACACGCTTCAGCGTGGGAATGAAATTCTGCAAGGGGGTGTTTCCAAGAGATGTGGATCCACCACTGATTAGAAGACCTTTACCTCCCCGGTCTTTCACTTTGACACACGTATTCCAGAGATCTTCAGGGGTTGTAGTAGGAATCATAGTTTCTAGAAGTTGACCATTACAATGCTCACAGTTTAGTGCACAGCTCGTTCCGGAAATTGAAACACTTGGAAATCTGTACGGATCGGTCGCAGTATAGAATTCAGTACTATAATGCACCATTCCGGGTGCATGGAATCCTAGTATGTTGGAAAATTCTTTTCTCGAGATATTGTATGCCTGTTTGAATAATGGTTCAAGCTCCTCTTCAGAACTATTGAAGCATATGTCGAGGAGAGAATCTATTGTATCACTCAAAATCGGTCTCGTCCTCATCATAGGTGAATGAATAATCTTGTATCTGCTCTCGGAACAGTTCTGCATCTTCTGCATTTGGTTGAATCGGATAATTCCTCCAATGTCCCATTGCAGCTTGATGAGGTGTACAGTTGCCAAAGGGGCGATTGCAGGCGTTTTCCATGGTTTCTCCGGAACAGCCGGAAGTCATGAATGCATCTCCCTTAGTTAGAAGATCTTCGTAAGCTTCATCGCTCAAACCAAATGATGTGAGCTGTCCATGTTCATTGAAGGCCATATCATCAAAACATCCACGATTATAGTTGATGATGTAGCGACCCATCTGAACACGTCGATATGCTCCTAGTGGGGGCTGTGGAACATTTTCCATTTCGGATCCCTCTTCTGGGAAGAATGAGAAGAGATGAGTATTGGCACCCATATCATGTGCCTTCTGAATTGTTGAGAGTATTTCTTTCTCAGTTTCCCCTACACCCACAATGAGATGAAGACCCACATTGAAATGTCCGAAAATCTCCACAGATTCTTCTATGGTTTCCCAGTACTTGCTCCACTTGTGCGGACCTGAAACTCCAGAACCCCTCAATTTTTCAAAAAGCTCCGGTGTGGCAGCATCAACTGCGATACCTACTTTGTCAGCTCCAGCTTCTTTCACTCTGACAAGCCAGTCACGGTTTACAATAGTAGGCGTAATGAGAATTGAGATTCGAGGAATGACTTCTTTGATATCAGCAACTACCGTTACACAATCTTCTCGCGCCTTGCCCAAAGTTATCATTGAGATACAAACACGTTCAACATGAGGGCATGCACCACTAGTGATAGCCTCTTTCACTTCTTCAACAGAGAATACAGGCCAATCGACACGAATAAACGAATTCTCTGTCCACTCGGTTTCTGTTTCCCGAGAATCTGATAATCCACAATAAGCGCACTTTGCATGACATCCTTCATCATACGTGAGAAGCAGGTTGATACAGTAGAGCTTTGCATTTCGGTAGAATCGACCAGGAGTCTTGCCCATGGTCATCGCAGCGGCAAGACTAGTTCTCACATGTGTAGGAGACTCGCCAACAGATTCGTCTGATTCACAATCAGTAGTTTTCGGTGTGGTCAAAGATAATCACCTGAGGTTTCGGAAACACATCTGCCCAATCTCTGTTACTTATTACAGTTTCCTAAGAACCCATCGAAACTTCGTTTCAATATGGTACTGTACATCTAATCGTGTGGAACAAGATTGTGCAGAGGAAACACCAAATCTTCAACTTCCTTTACATTCTTCCGAACTATCTCCCAAGTTTCCTCATCATCCTCAAACGGTGGATTTTGTGTGGGGGCAGAATACTCATGGCCAGTTATCACCGACATGACCTCTCCAATACCCCATCGAAATGTATCAGGATGATATCCTCCGCCAGATACGACGCCCAATTTTCCCCCACACCACTTATGCGCAGCATTGTGAATATACTCTGCGACATAACGAATCATGTGTGTTGTTAGATTTAGATGAGCTAGTGGGTCGCGATAATGTGCATCAAATCCAGGGAGAAAGAGAATGAATTCCGGACGATAGAAATTCACTAGAGGGGGAACTAACCGGTCGAAGGCATATCTGTAAACTGCATCCCCAGCATCAAGTGGGAAATGCATATTGATGTTGTATCCTTTTCCAGGACCTTCGCCTATCTCGTGGATATACCCTTCATGAGGATAAAGCCATTCTGGATCTTCATGGAATGAAATCATCATTACTCGAGGGTCTTTGTCAAAGTAAGATTGAGTCCCGTTGCCATGGTGTACATCAAAATCAGCAATTAGGATACGTTTGAATCCTGCATCCAATAAACGATGCACAGAAGCAGCTATGTCGTTGAAGATGCAAAATCCACCTCCGGTATTATAGTTGGCATGATGAAATCCTCCTGTTGGGGTGTAAAAATGATTCACTCGCCCTTCAAGGATTGCCTCTACACCTGTTACTGTAGCACCATTTGTAATGAGCGCATTTTCCCACAAACCCTTGAATCCGGGTGTGTCGATATCAATATCGCCCTCACCAGTTTCAGAGATTCGTTTCACTTTCTGAATATACTCAAGAGAGTGTATCCGTTCAAGCAGGTCCTTAGAGAGAGGATTTGGTTTGATAATTTCCACATTTGGTTTTTCCAAGAATCCTGATGAATCAATGAAGTCGCGAACCATTTGGAACCGACCAACTCGTACTGGGTGCCGGCTGCCAAAATCGAAAGTTTCGAGGGAGGGATTCCACATGAAACCTGTTGTGCATGAGTTGGAAGGGAACATAGCAAATGGTCAGAATAATCTAACACTTATATGGCCTCATACTGATACAAGCTTAAGGTGCATTGTGAAGTTGAGGCTTAGAGAGGTCGCAAAGGTTCCGGTGGCCGCGGATGCATACAGTCTCTACGTGCGGCAGGGAAGTGCGGCAAACGCGCAGGTATTTGCTCTTGATTATGGAGACAAACTGCGGGTTTATGATGTTGCAGGGTCTCTAAAATCTTCAAGGAATTGGAGTAGCAAAGTGCGTTGCATTGCTGTTGGAGATATTGATGGCGATGGCAAAGATGCACTTGTTGGTGGAGTTGGCAAGCGAGTTCTAGTTGTTGACCATAAGGGTAGACCCATGTGGAAGATTGAACTAGAATCAACAGTTCTTGCATGCGACGCAAGAGATGTCGATGGTGATGATGCTGCAGAGGTAGTCGTTGCGCTACAGAATCAAAGAGTTATCCTCTGGAATGATGACAAAGTAGCGCTCTTCAGTATCAAAGTAGATAACAAGATTGCCGATGTATGGCTTGAGGATATTACAAACGATAACGAAATGGAAGTTGTTGTAGCAGATAGACTGGGTAATC
This sequence comes from Candidatus Thorarchaeota archaeon, assembly GCA_029210805.1. Taxonomy (GTDB): domain Archaea; phylum Asgardarchaeota; class Thorarchaeia; order Thorarchaeales; family Thorarchaeaceae; genus MP5-2226. The sequence continues at coordinate 5,983 of JARGGA010000035.1, read as the reverse complement.
TGACAATCCTCTCAACAGCAGGTTACGAATTAATGCGCCTCAAATTAGGCAAATCGCTGACTGTATTCGGTGTTCTCTCATTTGGCAAGAGAAAGATGTTTGTCACTGGAGAGAGAAGTAAAAGACTCGATATTTGGGATATCGATGGAAATAAACTGACATCCATTGATCTCACAGGCAATCCAAAAGCACTTGCAACAAGAATGGCAGATGACGTTACGGACACAGCATACCTGGTTGTAAGCACTGATGATAGGAGATTAAGTTTCTGGGAAATAGTTGAATCTTCAAAAGAAACGCAATCTGAGAAGAGGATAATGCAGGAAATGGGATCTACAAAGTTGACGCTTTATCGAAGAGCAATCAAGTGTGGAAATTGTGGAGCTCCGGCGCTTCCTGAATCCAGAAAATGCGATGCGTGTGGCGCAGTGCTCGAACGACTTGAAGGATACAAGACTAAAGAGTTCATCAAAGAAAGCATAGATTCGATAACCACAAAGCATGAGAAAATCAAGCTCAAGGATTTGGATAGAATACTACGTAGAACCCTTCCACGTCCAGCAACATATAATTTGAGAAGAAGTCTTCAATCGATGATAGAGGCTAAGGAGATTGAAGGTCATCTTGACGACGACACCTTTGTTCGCACCGTTAAGCGAAAGCGAGTTCAAGATGTGATGCCACCAAAAGAAAAGATTGCTGAAATCCCCGAGGTTCTTTTAGCTCTGCTAAGGGGAGATAATCATCTTGAGATCGATACAATGGTCAGAAGAACAGGCGTGCCTCGCAATATTCTTCGGCATACCTTGTTGATACTCTTAGCAGAAGGAATCATTGAGGGGAATCTTTCCGAGGATCACTTTGTCCTCGCTAAAAATCAGGATACAAAACAATTCATCAAGAAATTACATAGTGAATTGGTAGAGTTGAGTAGGTAGAGGTTGGAATAAATGGACATTAGTAAGAGAATAGTAATCACATTCGTAGCGGTCGCGCTGATACCGATATTGGTCATCTCAGTGTTTTCAGCCACAACGATATTCAATGTATCAAATGAAAATGCCCTAGAAGCATCAGCCGCATTAGAAAGTGAAGAGAAAGCAAATCTTGAGAGAATTGCAGGAGACACCTCTCTGTACATTGAAGAACGCATGCAGAATTACATTTATGGCGTTTACATGATGGAGAGTTACGCTGAGGATTTATTTAACGGGCGAATCAATGCGAATCCACTGGAATCCTATTTCTGGGACCCAGTTATTGAAGGTTCAGTGCCAGGTCTTCCGACAACATACAATCCAGATTATGATTCAAATAGCATCTCATTTGATGTCAGTTGTTACTATATGCCTCGCAACTATTATCCGACACCAGGAAATCCTCTGGCTCTAGATGCGACTACACAGACCTATCTCGATATTTCAAGTAACATGGACAATGTGTTCAAAGCTCTGCATGAGATGAGCTTGGACTACATCTGGCTGTACATGTATTTCGATGCAAGTATCTGCGACAGCCATCTGTTCAAGAATTATCCTTACGATAATTTGGAATATTTCTTGGGTGACACAGCAATAGACGATTACGATCCACAAGTAGAGGACTGGTACACAAATACAGCAGCTCTTGGACCAAATGATGACCAGGTTGTGTTTACTGAACCTTATGGAGACCCATCAACTGGACTCGTTATTTCAATGGGACGCCCAATCTATTTCGACAATGGCACTCTAATAGGGGTAGTATCAGCTGATGTAACCCTTGATACTATTCTTGCAAGTGTATTGGACATCACTGTACTAGATAGTGGCTATGCATTCATGCTTGGCGGAACTGGAGGAGTCATCGCACATCCAAGTCTAGCGGTTGAAGGTGAAACCATCTATGATCTTGAGTTTGAAGGAAGTAACTCAAATGAAGCAACTGAATTTCAAACCAAACTAGCAGCTGCAATTGCTGCTGGATCAGGTCAGGATACGTATAGAAAAGCGGGAGAAGAGTGGATTCTAACATACGAAACAGTAGAAAACACAGGATTCATTCTGATAGTGGTTGTTCCGACCACAGAAGTGGTAGCACCAGCAAACGAAATACTCGCGTTAGTACAAGCACAAACATTATTCCTAACCATCATTCTTGGCGGAGTATTAGCTATTGTAGCAGGAGTCGTAACGACCGTATCATACAGACGGGGCAGAGCGGTAGTAGAACCCATCAAAGAGATGACCGGACTTGTTGAGAAAATGGCCAAACAGGACTTTACAAGAAGTGTCAGCGCCTCTGGGGCAATGTATGAGGAAATTGGAACCACAGTAGACGCGCTGCTCAGCTTCCAAGAAGCATGTAGATTTGGAAATCAGGCGTTTATCAGAGGTGATCTCAATCGAGCCCTTGCGAATTATCAAAACCTCCTTGAAATAAGTAGGAGAATTGGAATCGATGTTGGAGAACAGACCATGTATCTCAACATTGGCAATGTTTTCCGCCAGAGGGGCGATACTGGAAATGCCCTCGAATACTATGAGAGGTCTCTTGCCATGGCTAAAGAACTACTTGATGATGCCAAGCAAGGAGGTCTGGATGAAACTGATGCCATGGATAGGATTGCTTCCGCCTATCATAACATAGCGCTTGTTCAGATGGACAAAGAGAATTTCGATGATGCCATGCTGAAGCTTGAGGATGCCTTGGCTCTTGACCAGACAATCGGAAATATGAGAGGAATTGCTCGCCGACATGATGCAATGGGTCTTGTTATGATGAAACAGGGCAGAAATAGTCAAGCTCGGTCGATGTTTGATGAAGCAAAAAGAATTGCTGAAGAACATGGTTACAATCGTGGACTTGCGTACATCAACTACCATTATGGCGAGTTCTATGAAATGCAGGGTGAGTGGCGCAATGCAAGGTCTGCATACCAGGATTCAATAGAAGCTGCAGAGCGGACTGAAGAATTCTGGTTGCAAGTATATGCAATGCAACGCCTTGCAGATATTCTAGATCAGCTTGATGAATCAAGCCATGATGTCCGGAGGAATGCCGAGAAGCTACGAAGGTCCATTCTATTCAAGAAGAGTGTCATCTTTGTAATTGACTACTCGGGTAGCATGAGAGCACAGGACAGAATCGAAGCAGCTGTTTCAGGCGCTAAAGAGATTCTAGCCAGTCAAGTCAATCCTCAGGACTCTGTTAGTATCATTGTCTTCAACTCGACATATCAACAACTCTTACCACTGACTGTCAAAGGCGATTATAAAAACGAACGAGAGAGTCCTATATGGCGTGCCCTAGATTCTTTGAGGCATCCAAACTATGCAACTGCATTCTATGACGCACTTGGTAAAGCAATCGAAGATTTAGACCTCATAGAGTCCAGCGAGCACAGATGGGTCATTGCCCTCACAGATGGTCAGGATAATAGCTCGGAGAGATTCTCACTTGACCTGCTCAAAGGAATACGAACAGCGAAAGATAGACAGAAGAGAAACAAACCTCTAACCATTGAGGGATTCATCAGAGACAAACATCTCGATGTCAACTTAATCATCATTGGAGTTGGTGAAGAGCTGAAGAGCCCAATTGAAGCTAACGTTAGATCTGAAAGGACGGGTCAGAGAATGACCTTTGCAGAATTGCTGGAATCCGTCTGTGAAACTATTCCGCAGGGACAGTACGTGTCTGTGGTAGATAGTCGAGACGTGCGACTGGATATGGAGAAAGCCTTCCAGGAGGTAGGTGTTATGATGGCGCAACTGGAAGTCGGAGGATCAACGGACGATTATTAGGAGGAAAGGAAAATGGCAGTTACACAAAAGAAAGGTAGTTTCCGCAGAAATGTTATCGCGACATTTCTAGTGATTTCAGTTATTTCACTGGGAGTTACGGGATTCATATCACTCCAATTCGTAGACCTCATCGGAGGTTTCACTACAGCCCAAAGTTCAGACGCGCTAGCAACACAAATTGAACGCAACATAAAGATAGCTGCAGAACAAAATGCAGATGTCATTCAGCAAAAACTGGAAAGCGCAGAAGGCTTGGTGAAAGCAATAGCTGAGGAATGTGAGTCGCTCTTCGATTCTGCATCTACGTACTTACCACGGGCCAATATCTATTATGACTACTTCTTCGAATACGGGGCTGCAGGTACATACCCTGCAGACACCCACTATGAAGAGCGGTATGGAATCAATGTATCGTGGAATTACAGTAGCTGGTATGCTCCAGAAACAGATTCTAGTGACTACATGACCTACTATGCAGCGAATCAGGATGCCATAGAAAGAGTGTCCAATCTTGATTTCATGTTCCAATATGCTCATTTACAACTACCAGAATTTCGCTGGCTATATGTCGGATTCGAGAACGACCTCTGGATCAACTATCCAGGTAGCGATGTGGGAGGTTCGGATACTGATCGAGCCGCAGAACCTTGGTTTCCTACAGGAGATGAGTTCTACCAAGAAATCAGAGCGGGAAGTGGGTCGATGGTATTCTATGGACCATACCTTGACCCTATTGATAATGTCCTTCTGATGTCAATCGGTCGGGCCGTCTACGACGATTCTGATACTCTGCTGGGTATTGTGGCAGGAGACATCTCAATTGAAAGTATCAGGACTAAAATTTTGGATGTTCAAGTTTTAGAGACTGGGTATGCAGCCTTGATCACAGAATCAGGTGACATCCTCGCCCATCCAGATGTTGATGATGAAGTCTACGAACGATATGATACTCAATTTGCTCGATTGCCAACCCTACAGGAATTCGAAGTTGACGGAACAACATCAGCTTTGACACCAGTCGAAATTAACCAGATTCTAGCAGGTACGACTGGAATCATTGAGTTCAGTAAGGATAATGAAGATTATATTCTAGCTCATACTCCCGTTGGAGTTGGAGGGTACATCTGTATCATCATTGTGCCAGTAGATGAGGTTCAAGCAGCAATACCGCTTCTTGAGGCAAATATACAGGCAGCAAATCTTCAAGCGACTACATTTATCCTTATGATCACAGCAGCAGGTATATTGATAGCAGGAGCTGTTGCTATACTAGTGGCTAACCAGATTACTGGACCGCTGCAGTATTTGATGGAACTAGCAACTCGAAACGTTTCAGCAATGATTCGTAAAGATAGTCTAGACACAACTGACCTGCAGGTTGATGCCAGCTACATGGATAAGGATGATGAGATTGGAGAACTTGCGAGAGCATTTCAAGGAATGCTTGACTCCATCAAAGAAGACGAGTCTGAGTAGAACACACCTACCAAGGATGTGTCACAGGTGAATGTAGAAGAGTGGACGCTAGACAAGGCAAGGGCAATCTATGGAGTGGGAATGAATGACCTTCATTTTCTTGACATAAACGAGAAAGGAGAATTATTCATCAAATTCCAAAACAAGACCATAACATTCGCAGAACTTGTGGAGCAAATTGAAACTGAAAATGGGAAAAGGACTGCGTATACTTCATCATTCACTCTACGAATGCCGCAACTTATTCATTATCAAGTTGATAAGCTGAAGAGAGCATTTGCAGAAGCAGCTGTTGATCTCAGGTATACTGGTGCTTTCAGTGCAGTCTATCCCGTTAAGGTGAATCAGCGAAAAGATTGTGTTATTCCTGTACTTCAAGCAGATAGAAATTATGGAATCGAAGCAGGAACCAAAGCTGAACTAGGCTTGATCAAGAAGGTTCTGAAAGATGAGAAACACAGACTCATCATTTGTAATGGAGCAAAAGATCCCGAGTATCTGAAAGCCATTGAAGAATGTGAAAAGGACGGTTACAATATAGCTATTTCAGTCGAATCACTTTATGAGGCCAATCTGATAGTGGATATTCTGAAGGCAAATGAAACTAATCTCGTATTGCGGATAAAGCCTTATCTTACCGTTCGAGGACACTGGTCACATTCAGCGGGGAGAGATTCTAAATTCGGACTTAGTATCCACGATTTACTTGACGTTGTTGCTCT
>JARGGA010000513.1 GCA_029210805.1 Candidatus Thorarchaeota archaeon | reverse complement strand
ACTACTGCCAGCAGGTCCAGCGCCTACAACGGCAACATCAAAGGAAGATTTCACGATTTGTATCAACACCAAATGAAGTATGCCGAACATATCTAGACACTCTATAAATGCTGCTGACTCAACTCGTTTTTTGCGATGGCATTATTAATACGGGATTCACACGCTACGCAAGCAGGGAGAAGGATGAAGAAGCAGACTCCGATGCAGCGGCAATATACCGAATTGAAGAGGCAATATCCAGACTGCATTATGATGTTCAGATTGGGCGATTTCTTTGAGATGTTCAATGAGGATGCAAAGAAAGCCAGCGAAGCTCTTGACATCGTACTGACATCACGAGGAGAAGGAGTAGATAAGTGGCCTATGTGCGGAGTCCCTCAGCATGCTGTTGAGGGGTATATCGCGAAGTTGCTACACGCAGGATTTACAGTGGCAATTGCCGACCAAGTTCAAGATGCGTCGGAAGCACGCGGTCTTGTAAAACGTGATGTGGTCCGAGTAATCACCCCGGGTACGGTTCTTGAATCAAACATGCTAGAGGATACTTCAAACAATTATCTTATGGCACTTGTAGAACATGAGAAAAGGGTTGGAATCACTGCGGTGGATGTGTCAACAGGTGAGTTCATTGCCACTGAACTGGATGGTACACTTTCTGATGAAACAGTATTGAATGAAATTGCACGGTTAAATCCTGCAGAAATATTGCTTCCGGATTCATTACGAAAGAATAGTGAACTGATTGCGTTCATTGAAGGGATGAGTATTCCCATCGCATTTAGAAAAGATTTGGATTTCTCAGCACGTTCTGGTGAGGAAGAATTGAAAGAACAGCTGCGAGTTACAACGCTCGATGGTTTTGGCTTAACAGATAAGAGAGTAGCAATAGGTGCGGCAGGAGCGACGTTATCATACATCTCAGAGATGCATAGGAGTGGTGCAGTTACTATCTCGGGATTGCGAACTTACACAATAGACCGTCATATGACTGTAGACGTAACGACGCAACGAAACCTAGAGTTGGTTCGAAATGCCAGAGATGGAAGCACAAGAGGGACACTCTTCGAAGTTCTCTCGAAAACGGTCACGCCTATGGGTAAACGTAGGTTGAAACAGTGGATGTTGCAACCTCTACAAGACCGAGTTGAGATCGAAATGCGACTTGATGCCGTTGACGAGCTTGCTCGGACGGCACTTACTCGCAAGAATCTATCCTCAAGTCTACAGAACTTGGGTGACCTCGAGAGAATTGTAAGCAGAGTTGTATTTGGCACCGGAGGTGCTCGAGACCTTGTCGCCCTTCGAAACGCTCTAGCAAAGCTTCCTGGAATCAAGAAGGTGCTGAAGGCATGTTCAGCCAAGATGCTATTGGAATCTGAAGCCTATATTGATATCCTATCTAAACTGCATTCAACACTAAAGGATGGCATCGTAGATGAACCACCTGTCAGTGTTCGAGATGGTGGGATGATCAGAGAGGGGTTCGATAAAGAGCTAGATCAACTGAATGAGGGAATCAGTGGCGATAAGAAATGGATAGCTTCCCTTCAAGCTAGAGAAAGACATCGTACTGGGGTCAAGTCATTAAAGGTTGGCTACAACAAAGTCTTCGGATACTACATTGAAATCACAAGATCAAATCTTACAAATGTTCCGGACGATTATGAAAGGAAGCAAACTCTAGCAAATGCTGAGCGATTCATCACTCCAGAACTAAAAGAAAAAGAGGCCGCAGTGCTAGCCGGAGAGGACCGAATCAACAAGATTGAGTTTGAGGTTTATGAGAGATTAAGAAGGGAAGTCCAAGATAATCTGGAGGCACTAAGACAGAACTCGATAGCGATTGCAGTTGTGGACGTTGTAGGATCACTAGCAGAAGTTGCGGTTCATCGTAAATACATCAGGCCTACACTTACTGATGGAACAAGGATTCGAATAGTAGATGGAAGGCACCCTTCCTTAGAGATGATGCTGGGTCCCAATGAATTTGTCCCCAATAGTCTTGATATCGGGGACGGAGGTACATCTCTCCTAATTGTCACAGGACCAAATATGGCTGGCAAGAGCACGTTCATGCGTCAGGCAGCACTGATCGTTCTTCTTGCTCAGATGGGTTCCTTTGTACCAGCGAAGAGCGCAGAGATTGGCATAGTTGATAGGATATTTACAAGAGTGGGAGCATTCGATGACCTCACAGCAGGTCAGAGTACATTCATGGTTGAAATGATTGAAACCGCTAACATCCTAAACAACGCCACTGAGAGAAGTCTTGTCATTCTGGACGAGATAGGGAGAGGCACTTCAACCTTCGATGGTATGGCCCTTGCCTGGGCCGTTGCAGAACGCATAGTGCAGATGAAAGCGCGTGCACTGTTTGCAACTCATTTCCATCAACTAACAGATATGGCCAACATCTATCATGGCGTTAAGAATGTCCACACCCTTGCCA
>JARGGA010000512.1 GCA_029210805.1 Candidatus Thorarchaeota archaeon | reverse complement strand
AGAATACTACATATATCTTCAAGGAGTTTATCATTTGGCGAGTCTCCCATTGCGATAACTGTAACGATTTCACTCACTTTGGCATTGAAAGCGGCTATTGGATAACCATTCTTTTTTGTGAATTTTCCAACTTCGATGTACTTCCTCTTTGCCTCTTCATATTGCTGCAGCATGAACTTTGCATCTGCGATAAGAAATGGAACAAGGGCAAGGAGGTCTTTCATTCCAGAACATTCTGAAACCACAATACTCTCTTTGTAATAATTAATTGCATCCTCAAAATTACCAGATTGTATTAGAGCATCACCAATGTTTATTTTGGAAGTTGCGATTCCTCGCATGTATTCAGCTTCTTGGCTTATTTCCAGTGCTCGTTGATTATAAGTTTCCATCTGATTGAACTGGCCAAGCCCCCTATCAATCTCGCCTAAATTGATTAGTGTTCTAGCCAAACCTACTTGATTATTCAATTGTTGTTGTATAACCAGAAGCTCTTCGAACCTATCTAGAGCATCTTGACTCTCGCCAAGATCCATATGAATAACTCCAATGAGATTCTGAGCATCGGCGACGCCCTGGAGATAGCCCATTAACTCGTATTTTTGCAGTGCAGACTTTGCCAATTCTAATGCGCGTCTATACTCGTGTGAATCCTCAAGTGTTCGTGCCCTGTAGTATATGATGTCCGTCATTGCCAATTCGTGATCCAGAAGCCTTGCAGTTTCTTCAGCTGAATCTAATCGAATTAGTGCTTCATCGCGTGAAGCGGCTTGAATATCGATATGTGCCATTAGAATTCTTGATCTAAGAAGGGCGGTCTGAACCTTGGTTCGTATTTTCTCGTGCTTGGCAGTTGCTTGTGTCACTTTATCGATGCTTCCAGAAGCCACTGTGCGGGCTCTCTCTGCATATCCCAGGTCAATCAGAATTGAAGCCAATTGAAATGAAAGCTCGGCAAAAGCAATGTAATCCTTTGATTGCCAAGCCTGATTTACATACGTCTGAAGATTGCTTAGCCATCGAGGGTCGAGACTCTGTCTGCAGTAGCCTGCTGCAGTATATCCTTTGCAGATTATACTAGAACTGCCTTTTGCAAGAACCTGATTGTATCCGTACTGGCCTCTTAGAAATGAGGATTTAGCACATATTGCAAGAAATCCTTCGCTTCTGTTTCTCCATTCGCCTGAACCTACAAATTCTGTGAGAATATCAGTGAAATCCAGAAAACGGTCTTTACCAGTTCTGAATCCTGTTGATAGACGGTTTGTAATCTCAACCAACTCTGATTTCTCAAGGCGGTCCTCATACATCCCAAATTCAGGTATTATAGGGCTCTCTGGCAAATTCCTCGTATCCTCTCTAGCTAAAACTGAGTTTATGCGTTTCGCTGATAGACCTAAATTGCATATCAAAAGGCTTCTAGTTATTTTCTCCGCGAAAAAGGAGATAACCGAACAAAGATTAATACTGATTATCATGTGACCAATTGATGTGAGGATGCAATGTCAAAGAGTAGAGTGAGCAGTGGAGTCAAAGGATTTGACACACTACTAAATGGTGGATATATCCAAGGTAGGTCCATGCTACTTGCAGGGGGACCTGGAACGGGAAAGAGCATTCTTACATGGCATTTCATTTTCGACGGCATTGAAAAAGGTGAAAGTGCGGTACTTCTCTCATTAGATGAGTCAGCAGAGATTCTAATTGATGATATGAAGGGTTTTGGGTGGGATCCTGAGAAAGCCATAGATGAACAGAAGCTTACAATCCTTAGTGGAACACTTAGACTTGTTCCTACTGAAACAGGTTATGACTATGTAATTGGATTTGACCATCCACTATTCAGAGAGAAACCTTTCACAGTCCCCAGATTGGCCGATATTGTTAAGAAACGTGCAAAGGAAACCAAGGCAACTAGAATTGTGGTGGATGGATTGGGACCATTATTAGAACTTGCAGGAAACCGTTTTGAAGTTCGCCAAATGGTGTATGGCTTCATGAAAGAATTATCAGATCAGAAATCAACAGCTCTCCTGACACATGAACTTAGGTCTCTCAGCGGTGCTCAAAACGATGAGATGCCCTATTTCATTGCTGATGGTGTAGTTAAGTTGGATATGGTCTATGCTACAGGCGATTATGTACGAACTATGCGCATTGTTAAGATTCGAGGAACCAGCCATGTCATGCGACCTGCAATGTTTAGAATAGAATCAAATGGCGTTGTTGTATATCCTGATGCCAGACTTCCTGAATGATCTAGAGAATGGGCTCAACTTTCTTCATCATATCAATTAAGTCATACATAGAGAATGGTTTTTGCAGGTATGCACGTGCTCCTGCAACTAAGACTTGATTGCTAAAATCATCAACAAAATCAGATACTGCGATAATAGACGTATCAGGATTTACATCAAGTATCTTTTCTATTAGTCGCATTCTTTCTCTATCTTCTAATGACAAATCCAAAACAATAAT
>JARGGA010000511.1 GCA_029210805.1 Candidatus Thorarchaeota archaeon | reverse complement strand
ATAGTATAGGTATTCTTTTCCTTCTAAATGAAGGGTAGTATTGGCGATTTCCTTTTTCCGTAGTTCGTCTATGAGGGGGATCAATACTTCCGCCGGCGTATCTTTCATTTTCTTTGTGTCAAGAAGTATTGTGGACTCTTTGGATTCAATTTTCTCAAGAAGGATCTCGACTAGTCTGTGTTGCAGAAAGGTCCGGATATCGACAACATCTGATTGAGGAGGTATCTGTTCGATAAGCGGTACTATATTGATATCACAGCCGTAGAACTCGTCTAGACCAATATTACTAAGAAAATTCCACTGAGCAACCAAGAACTCCCATCCTTTATTGGACTCAACGATTTCTCTCAACGATGAGAGATGTCTATCGATATTCTCTCTTGCTGTATTCGTCAGCTCCCAACACCCGGCGTTTGTGGATGGAACGTTCTGGACAAATCCGACGTTTATTCTTATCCCTTCTACAAACGATACTCTAATCGTACTAAGAACAGATTCAGTAAATGAAAAGTAAAAAAAGAGGAGGATGAGATCAAAACAAGTCTGATCTCATTTGACTAGAATGATTCGGATTCGAATACAAATGATTCAAAATGATCCAGATTCACAATTTCAATTCCTTCGTATTCAATTTGAGTGTCATACGTTTCACAGAAGACATCGTTGGCTCCATTTTCGAAATGAATAGGTATGAAGTACTGTGGCTCTATTGTGCGAAGAACAGATACAACCTCACCACCGGCCATTGACTGACAACCAGGTCCTAGAGGTAGCATTGCAACATCAATGTGCCCAGTAAGTTGCTCGTACTCATCAATGTCTTTTGAATCGCCGGCATGGAATATAGTGAACCCATTGATATCGATGATGTAACTTGTCCAATTATTCTCTGCTGGATGTGAAGCTTCATAATCTGTATCTGGTGGTGGGTAGGTGTACATGTAGAACGCAGTGATATTGATTGTTCCTACTTGAACGGAATCACCAGGGTTTACAGCAATCGCATCGTGACGGGCAACCTCTGTACTCATATTCTCAGGCATTATGAATATGGTATCTTCTGTGGCAATCTTCTCAATTGATGCGTAATGATAGTGATCATCATGAGGGTGAGTGATCAGGATTGTATCTGCAGGGTATTCAGTATAATTATCAGGCAGTAGAATGGGGTCAATATAGATTCGAAGACCCTCCGCCTCTATCATGACTCCTGCATTCTCAAGCAGCGTCAATGTAATGGAATCGTTCTGAGCTGGTGGGGTTTAGGAGAGTAAAAGATAACCACCAACTGATCCAGCGACAATTCCTACGATGAGAAGTGAACCGAGAAACATTTTGGATTTAACGAAAGACATGACTCATCTCCTATTGAAATTAAGAGTCTGCGACTAATTTAAGCAGTTCAATTGGCGCAATAAGTTTCGAAATTACGCTTCATTCAGTTGAGTACCGATCTACGTCTACAAAAAAGTCCATGACTCTCGTGAATTTCCTGATTTCAGCACTATGAACTACACTGTCAGGAATATGGTATGAATCTCCCTTCTTGTACAGTCTGGTGACTCCTCCAATGGTCAGTTCAATTTCACCATCTATAACAACACCATATTGCTCACCATGAGAGTGAGGCGAAACAACACCACCTGCATTAATCTCGAAAAACACTACTTGAGAGTCGCTTCCTTGAGAAAGCCAACCGCTCACACCAGAGAATCCAACTTTCACTTTTGGGAGTGCCTTAATACATTCGGGAAATGAGCCATCTACCATCATTATCACAGGATGTCGATAACGGAGTCTATTTTATCATTTTCGAATGACGTTACTCTCCTTATGCCGGGATACTAGACAATTGAAGAGTTACAATTCCAATGACATTTTGAATAACTTGTGGTGGAGTTTGTAGCCTCTCTCTTCACAAAGTTTCGCGACCTTAGGTATATCCGTAAACGTCACTCTCACATAATCAAACTCGGGTAGACTATAAGGTTCAAGCCCTGTCAGAAAATCATCAAATGCCTCCGGGATCTCCATCAAAAAAGGAAAGCAGCCAGGAAAACTTGGGGTGAAACGACATACACCAATGATTTGACTCTCTTTGTCTTTCAGCGTCATAATGTGGTATCGCACATTTTCCAAGAATCGTCTAATCTGTACTGCAGGTAGCGCTTCATACTTATTCCCGACCTCATCTATCTCATCTTTTTTGATTTCTTGACACTTGTAAAAGCCGGTAGGTCGCAGTGAATCTCTTGGAACGAAATAGTGCCATGTTGTACCAGTGACGGCAAACCCATGTTTCTTGTAAAGCTCGTGTGCTACGTGATTATCCTGCTGGGTGTAGAGGTGCACTGTCTTGATCCCCCCCTGCCCTCTGAACCATTCATTTGCATGGTCCATCAGCATGCTGCCATATCCTTTACCTTGATAGGGTGAAGAAACTGCTATCTTCTGAATATAACCTTCATCTTCTCCAAATCTTGTGA
>JARGGA010000510.1 GCA_029210805.1 Candidatus Thorarchaeota archaeon | reverse complement strand
TAAGAATGAACAAGTGCGCCAAATAATTGTGTACGCATGTTAACTATCATTGCATTAATATTCTAGGTGATAGGTTCAGCAAAATTCGAATTCAAAAATTTGGTCGAGCAATCGAGGACCAATACATGGTAAGCGGAAGTACTTTCAGATATGATGTCAATGCGTCTGACTCGTCGGGTATTGATTCCACAACATGGGCAGTAAATAACACAGCAGATTTCACGATTAACAATGAGAGAGTGATACCATTACAGTCGCTCTGGGGACTGGAGTATACGGTGTCGAGGTATCCATCGATGATACATTTGGAAATACTGCAACCAGATCGTTCAATGTAATTGTTGAAGATGCAACACTTCCTATCATACTGCTTGCTGGTGGAGGTGCCGCTGTCATAGTAGTGGTTCTTGTCCTGGTGGTTTATCTCAAGAAAAAATCCTGATTTTTGAGTAGGTGGTAGTTGTGGAACTAACTATTCCACAACTAATTTTCTTGTGAAGTCAAGAGAGGGTTGTTCAGGTTCATTATACACATGACGGTCCCAATACAACTCATCACAGAAATCAGCCGTGAAGAGAGTCTGAGTTCTTCTCATTCGTACGCACCAATCGCTAAGGTTGCATCCTGTTGAACCCGCATAGCATGTCACATAATATCCCAAAGCCGCATCTTCCATATCCTTGAGAGAGTCATACACTACACATTTATCGAATCTCCCCAAGAACTTGCTCTCATCGAAATCATAGATAGCAAATTCGTACCCACCACTGTCAGCCATACCCTTTATCCAAGATACTCTAGCCACTCGGAAATCATCTACTTCCCTTGGGGGGCTATTCTTGATTCTGTAATCGACGAATCCTTTGTAGAGTTGGATACCCTCTTCTCGTCCCAACAAATCCACCATTATCTTCAGGGCATGGTAGAGAAGCAAATTCTCTCCCTTTTCAGATTCGAGATGCAGTACAGTTGCCTTCTCTGTAAATTCTGCGAGATTTAGCTCCCCTAATACAAAGGGAAAGACCAAATCACCAAGAGGGGAGTGTGATTTCAGCAGAGGTAGTTTTTGAAGTTGCTTCTCAATGAGTTCAGCAAACTGACCGATATTCATGGATTTAGCATTCACAGAAAGCTTCTTACTTATCTCTTGGATGAAGGTTTTCAAGAATTCGCTTTTGTTTGCGCCTAAGAACTCCAGCATTTGCTCTAATCGTTGAGCTGAACCGAAGAGGTAGTCTTCAACAACAATCTCCCTTTTCGCATTTGGATTATAATTCTTGTAGATTTCATAATCAGGAGTCATACTAGACACCTTATTCCACAACTTATAGGCTTGATAAACTGCGCAATGCTTCACCTTCAGACTATTGGAGCAACCACTGACATATTATCAACATCAAGTCCCATTCAGAATCTGGGTCGTTCATTGTTACATCCCAAACCTTAGTTCCATCACGCATGGTTCCTTCTTCGTATTCTGGATGTGGACTTGTCATAAACACTTTCCCATCACCACACTCAAAGGCAATCATGCAGGCTTGCTCCGTAGCAGTGTATGTAGCAATTGGTATAATTCCCGTCATATCGGATGCGTTGAAATATCCCGAAGCCTCATAGTTAATAGAATAGGTACTTGGTTCCAAAGATAGATCAGGTCCAGCAGATCCTTATTGATGGTAATATTAACAAGGAAATCTCCAGCCCCAAACGAATCAGGATAGAGAGTACCATTGAATAAACCATGTCGGTATGATGTTGCATAAGAAGCACCACCATCAACTCCAAAGTATCCACCGCCTCCTTCAACAAACTCTCGAACGAGTTCCCTTTTTTCGTCTAAGATCTCACATCGTTCATCACACCAACAACCACCAGACATAACAAGAATATCGTACAAGTCAAGATCGCCGTTCTCAATATCCTCTGAGGCAATAATAGTCACATCAGCACCCATCCATTTGAACATACTTTCTAGTGCGATTCGACTTGTCGCGCGTATACCACGATCGGTGTAAATGGCAACATTCACTCCGTTCAGTTCGCCAGGTATATTGAGATAAACAGCAACTGAGGAAATTGCCACAACTGCAAGAACCACTGCTGTAATTGCTATGGTTTTCTTAGATGGCTTGTATCCACTCATCTTGTACAAAGTTTCCTTTGCTAGAACTATCTCAAGAACGAATAATTCCCTGCTAAAAGGGGAACCTTCAGAGCATTCGGTTGCGACAGTTCTGAATTCTCCGAAAGAGAGAAATACAAACATGTAAAAAAGGAAATATCTACAATATTTCTATAAGGAGTGTATTAGATAATGGGTAAAGGCGCTGCTATTTTAGGCTTGATTTTGATCATTGTTGGCTTGCTTCCAATATTGAACACATTGATTCTTGGTACATACATCGATCTGAGTATGATTCTTAGTTATTTCAATCAAGAAATATACTCTATTGATTTGGCAGGATATTTGTTCACAGAAGTGATGCT
>JARGGA010000034.1:4323-17750 GCA_029210805.1 Candidatus Thorarchaeota archaeon | reverse complement strand
AATATCGATATGATGGCATCATGCCTCACTTCCGTTTCTTGTTCTAGCAAATCCAACCGTTTCCAGATGGATTAACTGCGAATCATTTTTCCTTCCTCTACCATCACTCCAGAACATTCCGGCACACGTATGCAGACGATTCTTGCGAGCAGAACTAAGTGTCTGCACTGCTTCCTTCAGTTCTAAAACAACAGTTTTCTGAGGACGACAGAGGTCAGCGCGTGGAAGTGTGCTTAAAAGTATTTGGAAAGGCCATATCAATTACTATGGATTATTCCCAAATTCTGCAGTAACTCGACGCAAAGAAGGAGTACCTACTGAGCGCTCCATCAGATCTAGTCCCGCTTTTGTGAGAGTTCCTTTGATATAATGAACACCTGCCGATTGAAGGTAAACTAATCCTTTCGTCTTGAGGATATTTAGGCTGTTGAGGACAATCTGAGTAACTTCTTCATCGGATATTTCTAATCCCAAGCCTGGCGTTTGAAGTGTTTCGGACATTTTCAGCACGTTGCGAATTGAGCTTATTTGCCTCCGCTTGCTTTCATAGGGATTAGAATATAGCCACAGCAAGACGATTAGGTCAATGACACCCATACCAATGTCTGGATATCGCTCTAGGGTCCTTTGAGCAACAATTTCTACAATTGGCATGGTAATCACTTCGTAGGTGAATTGAGTGCTATTGAATGGTTCGAGTATCAAACAAGTCGTAAATAACCTGGTTCTGGCTCATATATTTCTCCAGACCGCATTAGTTTTTCCAGAGACGCTTCAACAGAAGAACTGGCTATTCCACCATCCCCAAAGTGCGCGATAATATCACGGATACTTAGACTCTTTCCCTCACGCCGAAAGAGAACTACAATATCCTTACTGACGTCTCGTGGTGCGGTTTTTGTTTCTTCCTTTTTATCGGGGACACGAACTAGTTTCACAGTCCAAGGACGTGGAAATATCAAAACTCCACCATTTGCCATGGTTGTAAGTTGTTGTTCAACCCAAGTCCATTCCAACTGGTTTGAACCACACATCTCTTCAAGTTTGGTCAGGTCTAGAGGTTCATTCTTCGCATGTTTTTCCAATAAAGACAGTAATCTTGAACGCTTCCCAGTGGGGAGGTCTTCCCTATCGTTAGAAGCAATTTCCTGTGCAGATATCTTTGTGGGGGGGAGAAGATCTCTAATTCGTTCTTTGGATTTTTCTACAGCCTTTTCGAATTCGTCGCCACCTCTTGCGGCATTGTACGCACGAACAGCTTTTGCAGCCACATGCTGATCATCCACTAAGGCACATGCGGCCTTTGTTATGTCAATTATCGTTCCGCAATAACTGCAGCGCCTACGTTTCTGTGTTGTAGGTGCATTTGTGAAATTCCGACACTTTGGGCACATGAAAACGAAAAACTTGTTCATAGGAATAACACCGGCTCTTACAATGCTATATTGTATAGAGTATATAATTTGCCCGTGTTCCAATCCATATCATTATATTCTAGGAATAATCAGGCGAAATCAGAGGCAAACGCGATGGCAAAGAAAGCTCGTGAGATTGTTGTCAACCCTAGACTATGCAAGGGATGTCATATCTGTATCGCGGTGTGTCCACATTCAGTTTTAGAAAAATCTGAATCGGTCGACAATAGAGGATTTTTTCTTCCCTCAGTAGCCGATTTGGATGCTTGCAAGGTTTGCCACATATGTGAAATGCACTGTCCTGATTTTGCTATTCGGGTTGTTAGTGAAGAATAGAGTTACTAAAGTGGGAAATTTATGACTCTTTATAACACACAGAATGATATATGATTGAGGCGACTTAACGAACGCATAGCCGAAGGTGTCACAGATGGCAAACCCAAAGATACCAGTCCTTCTTGAATTGAGAAAAGAACTTGAAAATGAACTCAATGAGCTAAAAGCAAGAATCAGGAGAATTGAGGAGTATATTGGTGCTCTTGATGTATCTATTACAACAAGTAGTTTTGCGACTGCAGATTCAGCCATCACAGGAACATCATCTACAACTCCCATCCAGGCACCTGTTACCGATACCATTCCCGAACTACGAAGCATTGTTCTCTTTAACAAAGGTCGTGATTTGGAACTTGCCACACTTGAGGTCACTTCACAAGAGATTACAGGTATACCAGCACCCCACGCGATTTATGATATTAAACGCGGGGCATTTGCAAGATTCTTTGTTGAACGAATACTTGGAAAATTCCAAGAGGAAGACCGGCATAAGGTAGAAGCTGGAAGTATGACATGGGAAAACGCATTTGATTTCGAAGTGCGAGCTGACGATGGCATACTGGAAGAGATCAATATCAAAAATTATGGTGGCGAAGTGAGACTCGCAGAGATAGAACGGGCTCTTAGATGGGCATTGGAAAAGATCTATCGAGCTCGCTAAAAATCTCCAAACGGCGCGTAACGTACTAATGTGATTCAGTAGATTCCTATGCATTTTTATTACAGACCTCTACTTCCAATAGAGAGGTCGAGGCTTTCAGTAGGTTGATAAAAATGGAATTTCGTGATGAACATGATGGACTAGCTGCTAACCCTCGTGTGGTCGTCAATTTAGTTAGAGATGCCCATCAGTTCTTCAAGGAGAATCGTATAGATGAGAACTATCAGATGATGGCACTTGATTTAATTCGTCGATATGCATCTCAAGAAGGGTTACCTCGTGAACCAGACCCCTTCTTCGGCGCTGCACTATACATGGTAACACGGCATCCTTGGAGCCATCCAAATCCACTAACGAAAATTGAATTTGCTTCAAAGATGCGTATGAAAGAGTCGAGCTTGGAATGGTATACTAATAGTATTTCTGAGAAATTAGGTTTCATGGTGCTTCATGATAAGAATCAACTCCCCTTCTTTGTAGATCCTGATGGTACGATAGCAAACGTTGTGAGTTCAGTGATTAAAGCCAGTGTTGGAGAGGAAGTTGTTCGAAGCATTGTTACTGGAAGCGTTGTTTCTCCTAATGCTCTTGCAGAAAGAATTGTGGATAGATTGTGCAATGTGGTGAATATAGTACCCTCTGCCTTTGAACAAGAACTGCAGTCCCTAGTTCAAAATAAGATAGATGAGGAGAGCAATAGGTTGCTTGAGCAACTCCGTGGCCAATAGTCCAGATTATGAGTTCTCTGGTTGAAGAGAAACCTCCTCAATCAATTCTTTCCCTGCAACAACTTGGTCGATTGAGTGGATAACTGCACCAGCCTGCTCAAGTATCTCCTTGATGGACTCGTAGTTGAGATTGTCACCCTCAAGAGTCACAGAGATTGACTCAGTATTTTGGTCAACTTCCTTTAGCGATATGTTAACACCATCAACTTGAGGATCTCTAGATATCATCAGAGCAAGGTCAGTAAGTCGAGGTGTATGTGGTTTCAAAACGTCAAGTACAATTCTTCTAATGCCATGAGGCAATTTATTTCCAAACCCCACAATGGCCAATTTGGCCTATATGGCCAATTTGCCATACATATTATGATGATTCGGTAAGGTGTATCTTGTTAAACCTTGCGAAGACGGACTTCTTTTTTCATACCGCTTAAAACTTAGGAATTCTCAAGGCAGAGGCGATAAGATAGCGCCCTAACGCTTATAATCCTCTGAAGAGAAAGGAATCTGGGTCATCACCTGCTGACCTGCCGGGAAAATTCAAAGGATGGGACGCACTGTGAAGCAGGATAAGTTAAACAAGCACACGAAGATGTCTAAGAAGGTAGAGGTTGCTAAACCCGAACCGAGAGAGAAGACAGCAACAAGAATGATGGATATAGATTTGTCGGATTTCAAATCTCACCCACTCTGGAAAATTCTTGTAGAAACAACAATGCGTAGTCCATTATATCCAAATCTTGCTGGTTACTATCGCGATAAAATCCTTCCACAGAATCCTGATATTAGTCCCAAAGAGTTAGCAGGCAAGTTGTCAATCACTATCGGAGAAGCACTAGTTATTCTCGATGCCAATGGCGCCTATTGAACTGTGGCAACCACATGACTAGCTTTATTCGCAAGCATACCTCAGCAATGGACAGCTGAGGTCCGAATGTTGGAGCAGACTGAATTTCGTAGTTCAAAATATGCTAAGGCAATCGTTGAAGATATCAAACGCCTTACGGGAGATAGAAAAGTCAGAATTGTTCATGTTTGTGGAACTCACGAAGATACAATCACGAGCCATGGTCTTCGTGCGCTCCTTCCAGAGGAAATCACACTAATTGCTGGACCAGGTTGTCCGGTATGTGTCTGTGCAGCTCAGGACGTTGATATGGCAATTCATCTTGCGAAGCAAGGCTATATCGTAACGACATTTGGCGATATGATCCGGGTACCATCCACATCGTCATCACTTGCGAAAGAACGTGCAAATGGAGCAGATGTTCGCATTGTGTATGGAGTGAATGATGCAGTAGAAATTGCCAAGAAAAATCCTGATAGAGATGTTGTCTTTATTGGTGCGGGATTTGAAACTACAGCCCCAACAATGGCGGTAGAAGTTGCAAAGGGTCCACCACCAAACTTCTCAATATTAACCTCGTTGAAGATAATTCCTCCAGCAATGGAAATTCTTGTAACTCTTGAGGGATTCGCTGTTGATGGCTTCATCACTCCAGGTCACGTAAGTGCAATTATCGGAACTAACGCATTCAATTCACTCGCTCAGACCAATGGGGTCCCATGTGTTGCCGCTGGATTTGAGCCACTCGATGTACTTGAAGCGACTAGAATGATACTTCTTCAAATGGATGAGGGAAGAACAGAATCGGAGAACGAGTATACACGTGTTGTAAAACCCGAAGGCAATCTGGCTGCTCAAGAGATACTCGACAAGGTGTTCAAAGTGGATGATGGACCTTGGCGGGGGTTGGGTGTAATCCCAAAATCAGGACTCTTTCTAAGAGATGAGTATTCAATATATGATGCCAGGAAACGGTACGAGTTTCCACCAATGGAATCAGTTGACATTCTACCAGGATGCAGATGTCATGAAGTGATTCTTGGGATGATTGATCCTACGGAGTGTGCATTATTTGGAAAGAGATGTACAGTGGAAGATCCATACGGACCCTGTATGGTCGGGCACGAAGGCACCTGTCGTATTCGCCATGAAAGCGGAACTCTTTGACAGTCACCGAGGCTTGAAGACCTCTTCTTCAAGTCGCTTCAATTCGTATGGTGTATTGGCGTTATCGAATGTTCGCAGATGTTCGTCGAACATCCTTAGAATTTCTGTTTGTACATACAAAACATTGGTCAAAGAGTCAAGTAGATTTTGCATCCTTTTTTGTCCGGTTTCCATTACCTCGATTCCTTTGTTATAGGCATGTTCTGTTGAGTATACTGAATGCAAAGGCTCAGTATATCCATTGGGCCAGGCGGGAACAACTGCACCATGTCCTTCTCGAAGATTGAGAATAGTTTCTAGTAATTCCTTACTTGCAAGGGGTGTATCAACTGGTAGCAGTAGCGTATAGTCACTCTCTGAGTGCTCAAAGGCAGTTATAGCGCCATTTAGAGCACATTTTTCCGACGCGTCATCGTCCATTACAATATCTATATCGGGAACTATTTCACTAAGAGAGGTTTGCTGTGAATCATTTGAAGCAACTATGATAACATGAGAGGCAAGTCCTTTCGCAATAGAAAACATATGGGAAATGAGAGGTTTGCCTTTGAATAGAGCAAGCGATTTCTCAGATCCAAAACGGCTCGAGCCACCTCCAGCAAGAATGGCTACTGTAACATTATCCAAACTCATTATGTTAGCTCCATACCTCTATAGCTGACGATTACCTCGGCAATAAAACCCGTTGATAATCTATTCCATTTGGCCTGATCAGCTTGCGTTGACACATTACGTTTAATATGCCCAAAGAGGAAAGTGATGATTGTTATTGGAGGATTATTGTATCTCATACTCATTGGAATGATCCATGTAATGTTCTGGATTTTGGTCCTCCCTGAGAGTCAGGATTTGTTCCCATTAAGTACACTATACATTGTTCTTCAAATTGTGAAACCAATTGGCTACATCTTCTTGTATAGGAAAGCAAAAAGCATGTGGCCCTTGGCACTTCTCCACGTTTCACTGAACATTACAGTTGTCATGCTAAGTGGATACTCAATCTTGCCATACTTGATTGTGATATGATAACAACTGAACCATTTTCAAATATACAGCCCTTTCCATAACATGATATGCCATAAAAGTACTGGAAGCTGGGATTGGCTATGACGTTCCTTCCTGATGTTCCAGATAACTTTCAACCAACATACTTGGATTTAATTTTGGCCGCATTAGCAGCTATTGCAATGCCTGTCGTTGCGGGATTGCTCTTTAGTGTAACTGGTGCATTGATTCCTCTTTTACTATACTATGGCGTGTTCTGCTGGGCAATCGTACGATGGAGAAGGGGTGCAGTAGGGTATGAGATTAATCGTGGACAGCTTCGCAAGCAGTTTGCGGGTTATGTGAGCATAGTATTTGTGATCGTTCTGAGTCTTCAGCTAGTTCTGAGTGGAATCGAATTGATAACAGCTCAACAGGTGTCTGATTTCAACCTTCTGGGATTCATAGTGACATTGGTGGTCTGGGCACCAATAAATGCATTTTCTGAACAGCTCATCTGGGTGTATACATTCGACTCATACGCAGAATTCTTCAAAGAGGGACCAAAGAGGAGTGGGATGATTGCTTTAGGGGGTCTATTGTATGTTATTCTCATTGGAATAATTCACGCTCTATTCTGGGGTTTGTTTCTTACAACAGAAGGGCAGTATGTGTTCCCCTTCAGCGAGCTATTCATACCAATTCAAATGGCGATATCAATTGGGTACATCTTTCTCTACCGGAAAGCAAAGAGCATGTGGCCCCTAGCACTCATTCATGTTTTGATAAACATATCAGCAGTTCTACTTAGCGGCTACTCAATCCTGCCATTCTTGTTAGTTTTTGGCTAGGCGATTGGAAATGACGAAGGATGAGAAAATCTAGCTCCTCGTTCTCGGCAGGTTTTTCATCTTACAGCTCATTCGAGAAGAATGGTGACAGGATTGATATGCCCAGAGGAGAAACAAGAGTATCTTGATTTTGCAAGAACTGTTTCAGAGAAAGCCGGCAAAATTACTCTGAACCATTTTAAAAAACTAACAAATATTGAGATGAAGTCAGATGACACTCCTGTTACAATTGCTGATAGACAATCTGAGGAGTTCATCAGAACTCAGATTCAGGACAAATATCCATCTCATTCAATCATTGGTGAAGAGTTCAAGGAGAAACATACAGACTCGGAATTCCGCTGGATTATTGATCCAATAGATGGAACTCAATCGTTCATAAGGGGTGTGCCATTCTATGCAGTTCTTCTTGCATTAGAACATCAAGGGCGCCCAATAGTAGGAGTAATTCATATTCCCCCTCTAAACGAAACAGTATCTGCCGCCAAGGGAGTTGGATGCTACTACAATGGAAACCCCTGCCAAGTTGGCAAAACCGAAACCCTCTCTAAAGCATGGGTTCAAGTGACTGATTGTGCAGATTTGAAACGAAGACGCCCCGGGTTTACGGACCGTCTGTTAGAAAAATCATACTCATGCAGAACGTGGGGGGATGCTTATGGATATCTTCTAGTTGCAACTGGGAGAGTAGATGCGATGATTGACCCAATCATGGCACTTTGGGATATCGCTCCTCTAGAGCCCATTATCACGGAGGCAGGAGGAATATTCACAGATCTTGATGGCAATCCAAATGTGATGGGAGAATCGTCTTTAGCTACCAACAAGAAGCTTCACAAAGAGATTCTGGAATTGCTCTAACGAGAGGCAGGAATTGTGAATAATTGCTTAGAGTTTTGATGAACAGGTCGGACAATATCGATAGTCGTCTTCAGATTTCTTCCGGGCATAATGATGCGTTTCTCCACAGTTGTAGCAGCGTATCATAACAGGCGTTGAACGCTCATCTTCATGCTCTTCATACAGATGACGAATAATCCTGCAACTACGACATCTGAATGCCTCTACATTTGCGAATCCAAACCAGCTTCTTCCATGGGGGCCCATTGTCTTACCAGTACAGGCAAATTTTGGGACATGATCTTTCCAGTATATCCCCCGATCACTTACAATGAATCCCCTTTCCATGCCTTTTCCGCATACAGGACATATCGAATCATCAGGTTCTGGATAGTTATTACCATTCCAAGACATTTTTCCAACCTATGTGGTATTTGGCCTGAAGACAGTAATATTTTGCTACCATTCCATGTTCACTCAAAGAGATTCTTTCCTATTGACCATGCTCTTCCGATTGAATCACCAAGCTTCCAATAAGTTCCAATTGGTCCAGGTCGAGTGAATACAATCGGATTGAATTTCTTGGGATCTAGAGCTCCATCTGTCATATACTGCTCTTCTGAGTAAACATTGAGAACCTCTCCAAAAACAACCACATGATCTGGCAATTCAACCATATCATGAACTTTGCATTCAATATTTATCGGGCATTCACGAATCATTGGCGTATTCTCATCATCACCATAAAACACTTCGAATAACTTGGATTTGTCAACATCTCTTCCAGATACAAGTCCAACATAATCTGTCTTCTCAACTAAATCGATGCTGGGAAAATTCAGGCTGAATGATTGATTCTGTTTTATCCCTTTTAGTGTGTAATGTTTGACATTCACAGATGCAGCTAGAATATTTGGGCTAATATTCATTCGATTAACCCATACAATGTTCATGAAATTGGGGCGTCCATCTACCATTGCACCAATTATGCAGCCAGGTTTAGGAAAGGGTGCAAGATTTGATTTCATTTTAATTTTAGACATTGGCGGCAATCCTCACACTTCTAGATTCGACCAACATCATTTTACAATTTCATTTTAAACAATTCATCCAAGCAACTTCCTGATTTGTAAAGTAATATATTGTCGGTGTATATTGGACTTTTTGAGAAGAAAGGAATGAAGGATGAAATAGGATTGGATTATTCTGATGTCCCCGAACGAAAATGGACTTGGCACTTCGAAGAAGATCACTGGATGGATTGCGTTGTTAATTCGGTTGGAGTGAATTACTATGGTACAGACTGGACATGCCAATCTGGAGGTGGATACTTTGGAGGCTTCCAGACGTTTGAGGAGTTCTTGAAGAAAGGTGCGATTTGTAATATGCCGAAGAAGACGTACAAAGAAGTGAGCCAATACCTGAAGGAGCATAGAAAGGGGGGCGGATCGACTCTTCATTTTGTCTATGTTCACGAGATAAAGGGATTTCATTTGTCGGGAGTCTTCGTTCATCTAGATGATAGTCCAATCCATGTCAAAGAAGTGAAGGCCAAAGGAAAAATGACTATTTTCGATGGCAGCATTACTCCGGGAGAGCATAGTTTTGGTTTTGTCTTCGTTTTGGTATCAAAGGATAATCAAAAGAAAATCAGTGGAGAAGTTCAGGTTACTGTTAAAGGTGGAACGAATCAGGCGATTCTAAAAACAATTGAGGATGACAATGGGAATCTTCAAACTGAAATTGTTGAAGATTAATCACTTCCCAATTTCTGGAAATTTTCTACAGCATCTTCGTCCATTCCCTTTAGTTCGATTATCACATTTGAGGGAATATCGTAGATTCGCATTGTTGAGTATGTTTCAGCACCAGACCTGTGATCCTCTTTCACTTGGAGAAACTCGCTGCGTGAACGTCCTTCAAATAACTCAAGACGAAGCTGATTCTCAATAAATCCGCCTCGAACCTCAATAATTCTTTTTGTGGTCATATAGTATCGTGTTCTTCGAATGCGAATGAATGAAGACACATAGTAGAGTATGCCAATAAAACAGAGAAATGCAACACCGGACCCTATACCAGCTCCAAGGAATACGTAACTAAGAGGAATCAAGAAAACAGAAGACAAAGGGAGGCAACCCCCACACCAGAGTGTAAAGAAAGGAGTACCGGCTCTCTCAGTCCAAGTCACATTCTCATCAGGGAGTAAGCCCACTTCTGGAGGTTAGAATTCATTGTTTTCCGCCGCAAACACTTGGATACCTCATGTGATGCAGACCTTACTGAGATTTGAATATTCTCCTAGATGGTACAGAATCTAGACCCAACTCCCAAACTCACTAGGGATGCCCTTCTCTGAAAGAAGATTCCGGAATTTGGAAACTACCTGCATATCACCTTTGTATAGCGTTTCAATAAGTGCTAACAAGACTCTATCTTTTTGGTCTGGTTCAACAGCAACCCAGTATTCATAGTCGGAATCCCCCCAAAACTCTTCAGGAGTTTTACCAATATCTTCGCCCGTAATTATAAGTCGCCCATCAGCATCGATTTCTGCATCAATGAAGACGGATGTTTCACCACGCTCTTCAACTAGATTTACACGTAGATTTGGTTCAGTCATATTTCACACGGCCAAGAGATATGTCAATGGAGAATTATTATAGAACGTTCTTTTTACAATCTTGCGTTAGACTAACTTATTGTCTTCTTCCCGTATCTTGGACTTCCAGTTGGCTTTGCAGACGCCTTTCTGGGAATGACAAAGGGATTAATGGAACGTTGGATAATCTATCCAATCATTACCTGAAAAATTGGATTTGGAGCAAGTTTGATAGGAACCAGCAAGATAGAGTAGATTTTGAGTCCTAGAGCTAACCTTTTACCTGATATTGTCTTGTAGGTTTATTTAGATATTACAGAGCGTTGTTTTGAAAAATTGACATCTTTCTGTATAGATACATACGAGGGTGAGAGAATTAGCGAAAATCCTTTGATTACATTGGAGCAAATGGATGAAGTTTGGGCAGACATTAGGGGATATACATCAAATATGTGGCAGGTCGCGGCACTCTGCCTTACTGTTGTGACTCTCAGTATCAATGTTTTTTGTCCACTCTGGGTAGCGAAATAACACTATTCTCCTACGCATGGATTCCTGTAATTTCATTCGCCTTATGTTTTGTAATCATTACAATCTACACCATACAATGGTTCAGACTTGCTACTGTTCAAAGAGTCGTATTCCTTTTAAAAGTGGAAAACAAAATAAACAAATCAGCACCAGACTCACTCGTACCCCTCAGGGAGTTATACGGAGTTGATTGGGGACCCTTACGTGTTGTTCTCTTATTCTTCTACGGTCTTGCGGTGGCACTACTATTTGTGATTGAGGCAGGTCTAGCGTCAATGGGGTTCATTATACATCCCGCATTCTATATCGTGACCGTTTTTATTCTGCTAGCTTCAGTTATTGGAGTTTTTCTTCCTCTTTACAAACATTACAAGAAGATCTTACGCCGCGAGGAAGATGCCTGGACACTATCAGATGTTGCCAAGTTTGACTGGACAGGGGAACATTTCCCAGTACTCAAGGATATTGCACTTTTTGTAATAGGACTTCTAAAAGGTACAGTACTAGGAAAGAAAGTCAACTATATGATCAAAACCAAGGAGTACATGGAGTGTGCTCATGGTGCCAAACTCTCGACATCTACAGTGACACAACTCTATCTGAAAGATGGCCCCCTCTTTAGACTTGGACTCGATCCAAGAGCTAATGAATGGCGAATCAAAAAGAACAAAGAAAAGGCAATAAATGAACTTGAGAAAATTGCAGAAGAAATAGGAAAAATGGAAACAATGCCAAAGTGAAATTCAGTATATCTTCTATGGGATTGTTTCATGAATCGATAGTTGGTTTATACATAGTGGACCGATTAAAAGAGGATTCTATCTCAGGAACTCGACAATCTCATCTACAGACTTTCTGGGACGAGGGTCTGGACCCTCATCAGGCCACCCAATTGAAAGTGCTCCAAAGAGTTTCCAATCTTTCTTCAAGTACTCGCTGAATACCTCAGGAGTGTACCAGACATCTCCAATCCATAGTCCGCCCAAACCAAGATCATGAGCTTTTAGTAACAGATGCTCAACAGCTGCTGCAACGCTGTGTTCTTCGGTTATCCAACCAAAGGTACCAGCATTCCATACAACAATCAGCACTGCGGCCTTTTCCATTATACTGCAAGATGGTAATGCAGAACCCATTTCTTTTCGTCCAATCTTCTCTGATAGTTTTTCAAGAGCACCACGGAATTCATCAAGGAGAGCTTTCTTCGAGTTTCCTGTAAGTACAGTAAAACGCCACTGTTGGCCGTTCTTTGCTGAAGGAGCCCATCTAGCTGCTTCAATTAGTTTCAGTATCATCTCTTCAGGAACCTCCAGACGGATACAATCTAAGGAAATTCTCTGAGGTATCCACAGATCTTTTGATTCAACCGGGGTATGAGATATTTGATGATAGCATGGAAGACCTGTTTTGCTCTCTCAGTGTTGATGAAAAAAAGGATAAATCTAGAGTATTGGTTCGACAAGTCCAAACCATTCTATGATGAAGCGTCACTTGTATTAGTGAAGGATGAAAAGATAGTTGGATTTGTAATCGCAAAACCAATGGGTGAGCAGGCGGAAATCGGACCAGTCGGACTTATTCGGGAAGCCAGAGGTCAGGGATTGGGGACAATTCTACTGGCACTTCTTTGAAGAATCTGATAGAAGATAATATGAAAATGGCAGCTCTTGATACGACTAGAACTAATAGCCTATCAAGGAAACTGTATACTAAATTTGGATTCAATGATGTTTACTACAAGCAATTCTATTATTGGTCACCTTAGGGAGGTGTCAAGTCAAGAGGGATGTTTGCAGCAATAGTTCTCAACAGGTCCTTGGTTCGCTTATCGTCATTCCTACAGTTCTCCCAAATCTCTTGCTTGAACAACAGATTCTCATTCTCTTTTATCGAGAAGATGAGCAAAGTAGTACCAGGCAGTGCTCTATCTGTACAATTCTCCAAGTCCCATATCTTCATCTTGACTAGCTCTTGTATGAAGGTTGACAATCGTTCACTAGAGAACTCCAATCCTTGGACCTTGGCTACCCTTTTCTCTTCGGTATCATCGACTGGGGTTCCTTTCGGCACTTTCCAGTGCTCTATCTTATTGGAGGTCAAAATGATTCTGAGTCGTGCATCAGATGCCATATGTCCAGATTGAAACTCGAATGACACATCCGTCATTTCAGATTTCCCCTTCAACAGATCCTTCAAATAATTCTTCAATTCCTTCTTAGTATACGCCATACGCCTCAACCTCAACAAATTCGAGTTCGCTAGTATTCAACAAGAAATGTGGCGTAATAAGGTATGTGACGCCAATGTTGTGTCAAAATACAATTTATCCAATGGATGGAGGTCGAAATGCGGATTTCATGTGCAGTACTAGTGAGGCTCCTCGATTATCGATGAAGATGATATCGGATGAATAAAAGAGGATGACAGTTTCTTCACTCTCATGGACGGTAAACTGTCCGTAGGACTTT
>JARGGA010000034.1:0-4223 GCA_029210805.1 Candidatus Thorarchaeota archaeon | reverse complement strand
AAACTGTCCGTAGGACTTTACCAAATGATTCGATTCTAACTCCCTTCTCTTCTGCTTTTGCCTTGGCTAGAGATGTTTTCAGAGCCTCCCATTGTGGGTACTAAACCATACACTCACCAAGACTCCATTCTTGCGAACGATAATGAGGGTATCGCTAGAAATGGAAGGGAAATCGAAAGAGTGTGTCAGATTCTGAGAAGTCTTATCACAACTGAGGGCAGTATCTATGGTGGTGGGAATATAGATGCAATGGCCTTTTGAAGAATATACGATACTCGAAAATTTGCTTCTCCTGACAGCGTTTATCATTCCTCCACTCTTCGCATACTATGTATTCAAACCTCTATTACTCAAATTCTTGGAAAGAAGGAGTGGACCTATTGAAGAGGGTGCAGATATTCCAGATGATGAGTATTGGGATGATTGATTCTGGAAAAGGAAGAGAAATCGAAGAAGAAGAACGGGGGCTTGGATAGAAAATTAAAGAGCGTTCGCTCTAAAGTATCCTTGTTGGGGAGTAGATAATGGGGCTCCATCTGAAATACAAAAGAAGAGATGGTTCAGAACACACATATGAAATAGGATTCCTTGACACTGAGATATTTCTGGAATACTTGGGCATTACAGAGATTTCACTGGAACCCCTCCGGTCCATGAAACGACTGAGGAAATTATCTCTGCAGGATAACCATATAGAAACATTGGACCTTTCTCCTCTCTGTTCATGCACGAAGATTGAACACCTCTCCATAGGAGGAAACAATCTTGCTGATATTGACCTTAGTCCATTGAGGTCGATGAAAAACCTCTCTATCCTTCTTCTAAATGACAACAAACTACAAGATATCAAGCTAATTCCCTTGAGCTCATGTAAGAAGCTGAAGTACCTCAATCTGACAAAGAACCAGATTAGTACACAGAATCTTACTCCCTTTTGTAGTTCTCGAGATTTGCATATTGCGATTGACGAGGATACTGAAACTTCAAAGTTACTAAGTGAGAAGACGATGAAATTGTCTTTTTTCAAAGATATGGGGAAAATTCTGACTAACTTTGATGATTTGGGCTCGCTCGATGATATACAGCTGATTAAAGATATCTATCCCACAATAAGGAAACACGAACCAAATTGGAAGATTTATCATCTGTTGTTTAGTGCTTTGAATCAGCTAAACATTGACTGGCTGGGACTTCCAGATTTGAATGTAAAAAAGACTTTGAAAGAGATTTTCCATTGTTTCAGTTTTCCAGATATGATTCAAGATCTGCAGACCTCACTCATTTCGCAAGTTTGTAAACAAATCGATGACAATATTCCAATCATTCTTCTTGATACAGAGAAGATAAAGGAGATTGCTGAACTCACTACAAGGCCACCAAGAATCTTAGAACAGAGAAACGAAGAGATGGGTAATTTAGTGATAGACGTATCCAATGGTTTTGTAGATCTGCGACCTATGTGGCTTACGACCTACGGACATGAAGTATTATCGGCTTTGGCACTCGGGACTAGATGCAATCTTGATGATTTGAAAAAAGTGGAAGAAATATTGTTAGGTTTAGGATTTCAGTTGAGAATTGCTGATGACTCTAATCAGAATACCGCTTCAAAATTAACGAAACCTCTACAGGAATATATCTGGATTATTGCAGATAAAAATGCAAAGAACCAAGTATGACAGAGATAAATGGTATCAGAAGAAAAGGAGAGAAACGAAGGAGAGGTATTCCTTTTTACAAGCAGTTCACTAGAATTCTGACTTACAAGTTCGACAAAGATGCTTTTCTCGATTATGCGCTTTCTTCAAATAATCATTCCAGAAGCCGCAAGTTGGACATCGCTCTCGCACCGTTATATCATCACGGTTAAAGAACAAATAACGAACTACTCTGCATTTGCGACACCGAAATGCCTCTATGTATGTACATCCTCGTATCTCCTGATTATCTGAACCTAATACTTCTCCATCACACCTGATCTTTGGAATATGACTGTTCCAGAAAATACCATCTCTACTTATGATAAAACCTCTCTCCATTGAAGCATTACAAACTGGACATGTGCCATCTGTATCTTCTGGGTAGTTGTCGCCCAAAGCCATCCTATCACCTTGATTATGAATCGTTGTTGAAGGAATTTAATATCTTCTGAGTTTTTAGAAATCGAAGAATGAGAAGCAAAAGCGAGAGAAACGAAGGAGGGGAACGCTCCCACTCCTTCGGAAACTAGTTGTGCACGCTTAGATGCAGCGGTGGATAACTTCGGGGCCCTGCTCTTCAAACTCTTTTCTGGAGACCCACATTTTTCAAGCTACAGCGGAAATCGCTGCAACATTTTGAAAGGTCTTCAGCGAAGCAAGAATGCTTCCGCCGATCCAGACAGAGTATTGTCTCTCGGGTGGAGCGATGATGCGAACCTCGACGTTCTCTGGGACTAGCTCGGTAATCTCCTTGTGGAGTCTTTCCTTGAGTCCTGGGAACATAGTTGAACCGCCAGATAGTACAATGTTGGCGTATAGGTCACGTCGCAAGTCGACGTCACAGTCCTTGATTGATTGAACGATGTGTTCATCAAGTGGGATTGTGTCAAGACCAATTGCGCTTGGGTTGAAGAATAGCTCGGGTGCCTGGAAGCGTTCTGCACCAACAGTGACTACTTCACCGTCTGGTAGCATGTAGGGCTTGTCAACACCAGCCTTGTCTGCAACAGTCCTCTCTCTCTCGGGATCGAGGGCAACGTAGCAGAGCTTCTCCTTTACATCACGGACAATCTCCTTCTCTGCACCGCTCACGAATGAGTAACCTCTCTGTCTGAGAAGTCTGCGCAGATACTCGGTGATGTCACGACCTGCAAGGTCAATTCTCTTGATAGCGTGGTTGATTGAGAATCCTTCGTAGACGGGTACAATGTGAGTAACACCGTCACCGGAGTCAATAACCAGACCAGTTGTTCTACCGGATGCGTACAATGAAAGAACGGCCTGTGTTGCAACGTATACGGCGGGTACGCCGAAGTTGTCAAACATTACAGATGCCATTCGCTCTCTGTTCTCTCTGGGGTTGAAGGGTGCTTCAGTGAGCAACACTGGGTTCTCACTTGGGTCGATCTTCAAGTCGTTATAGAATGTGTAACTCCATATCTTCTCGATTGCGTCCCAGTCCTCAACAACACCGTGTGTTATTGGGTATACCAGGCGGAGTACACCACGGAGGTTTATTGCCTCCTCGCCGATGTAGTAATCGCGGGTGTAGTGGTCAACGTCGGTCATAATTGATTCGTATCGTGGATAGCCAATCAATGTGGGCCATACGCTGCGGGGCTGATCTTCGCCGGCATAACCATTTTTGCTAAGACCAGTACCATTGTCGATGACTACTGGTTTTGCGCCAAGAAATTCGTCTTCAGCCATTATAGTTCGGTCCTCTTAATTTAGAATTGAATGAAATGGGTCCATAGCGGACAACCATAAACAATCATCTGAACAATATGTCCTGATATTTGATATTTAAGCCTTTATCGGATTACTCCCTTTCAATCAAACAACTATATTATATATGTATATTATGTTGTTGATATGCATACTTGGCTGTATGTGCCAAAATAAGCGTTTTAGAGCCATTTTCGTGATTTATGGAAGGTTTCACTAGAGTGCTTGAAGGTGCTTCCAAGTCGAAAAAGTTGATTGAATTAGATGTCTACAACACATATATATGCTGTATATATGTCTAAAATATGATTGCGATGTTATATCGGACTGCTGACGAAATCGTCAAACATGAAGTTGAGAGTGTAAGGGCGCGCAGGATCATCCTTGACCAACTGGAAGGCGGGCCAAAGACTGGAACGGAACTACGAGAAAGTATCAGGAAGGATATGGCACTCACTCTAATAGATCAGAAAGGGAAGAAGACCGCGAAAGAGAAGAAGGTAGTAGTCACAGATCCCAAACTCTACCATAATACTGGACACCTAGAGAAATTAGGAATTATCAAGAGTAGAAGAGAGTCCCGGGAAAGAGTCTTCGAAATCTGTCTTCGTGCATATCACCCGGTAAGAAGAGCACTCAAAGAGGTAGGGCTTAAGGAAGTAGATAGACCCTTGGCATATGTTGCCTCAGTCAGACGACCTGATGATCAGAGACCCTTTGCCATCTGGCTAAAAAGAAGCAAGCAGTTCAAACCCAAGCAGCTCTTGCTCTTCACCGAGACCCGTGTATGGAAAC
>JARGGA010000509.1 GCA_029210805.1 Candidatus Thorarchaeota archaeon | reverse complement strand
CTTTTCTACAAGGTTTGTCGGACGGAGATGGCTCTGCGTCATTTAAGGGGAAATATCTCTGTATAACCAGCAAACACAATCAAGAATTTATCAAGGACCTCTTCCGTTCGTTGAATGTGATTGCAAGAATCACCGGCACTGATATTGTAACTAGTGGATATGAGCAAGCAAAGAGAGCGGCAAGACTTCCCATGTTCCGATTTTCAGATGAACGGCTTGAATCCTCCAAGAAAATGGTCAAAATGATAGACTCTAAACGCGATATCATGAAGAATCCTGCTTTGCCTCATGAGATAGATTTCATGGTCAAGAAATGGAAAGAGGGTATGTCACTATATGACATACATGTTGCAACATTTGATGAATTCGGCACTACAATTGATAGACGAACTATAGGAAAATTAATTCAAAAGAAAATAAGAAAAGAGAGAGGACATGATGTCCCCTCTGATTCCATCTAGTCAAACTGACCTTTCTGTCTGTAGGGCAGGCAATCAGGGCCAAAAATTTCTCGCCCAATGACCACTTTTTGGATATGGCTACCACCCTCAGCGCCAACAGTGTAGGAACGTACTCCCCTGTATGAAGCCTCAAGTGGGCACTCCTTTGTATATCCGAATGCGCCATGCCACGTCATCGCCCTTGTTATAATATCCAAAGCATCGTGTGGTGCTTTGTACTTGGCTGCAGCAGTGTACTTGGCAACGTCGAGCTTGTTGTACTTGGGATTGCCTTTACCATAGACCTCGTCCATCATCCATGCGGCGTGATAAGTCAAGTGTCTATCGGCTTGAAGTGCCATCCAGGAGTCTACACCCTCGAACATGATTCCTTCAAAAGCTGCAAGTGGTCTGCCGAACTGCTTCCTCTGCTTGACATAGTCAACACCGATGTCAAAGCAACCTTGGGCTGCGCCTAGGCAGGTTGCAGCTATTAATACCCTCGCTGCGGAAAAGCCCTCCATAGCATGATAAAATCCACGGCCGCGCTCACCGATCATGTAATGCTTTGGAATCTCAACATCTTCAATATTGAATCCACCGCATGATACACCCATCCTACCCATGTCCTCAAAGAGAGTCGTGGTTATTCCGGGATGCAGCCCATCGCCCATGTTCAGTGGCAGTATGAAAGCATCGAATGCCTTGTGGTCACCCTTGGGGTCTGATTTGGCAAGTGTCCAGTAGACACCACCGTACTTCTCAGACTCGGCAACACCTGAAATGTAGACCTTCTCCCCATTGACAACATATCCATCGCCCTTCTCTTTGATAATGGTCTTGGTTGAGTTAACTAGGTCCGAACCTCCAGTTGGCTCGGTTGTTGCAATACCAAAGAACAGTTCTCCCGAACATACCCTTGGAAGGATCTCTTTCTTGGCTTCCTCTGTACCATATTTGTCCACGAGAAATGCCCAAGAGGCTTCAACGAGGTACATGACTGGTAGTGCGATTGAGAGGTCTGCGCGCGCAAGTTCCTCTGCTGCAATACAGGCCATGACCCATGAGATCCCCGCGCCACCATTCTCCTCAGAGACTGTGGGAGCCCAGAGCATCTGGTCTGCCATCTTTTTAACAAGATCACGAGGGATCTCATGATTCCTATCATATTCCTGCCAAGCTGGTGCCACGTATCGCTGTGCGAATTCGCGGATAGCCTCGCGGAACATTTTCTGCTCATCCGTTTCCTCAAAGTGCATGATGAACTACCTCGCATGTTATTGCATGCTATGCGGGCTGGGCTGGATTGTGCCTTACTTATAGTTCCTTCGTATGCGGTTTACATTTACGAATAAAGAACCAATTGTTTATTTGATGATTCTACGTAAGATTCTGTGACGCATATTGCGTTTATTCTATGGAAATGGTTGGGAATTCTCGTGGAGATTAAGAAGCGAAGTGGTTCAACTGAGATTTTCATGCCTGAGAAGATTGTGGTCAGCGCTGTGAAGTGTGGTTGTCCTTACGACACCGCACGTGAGATTGCCAGCTCTCTGTCTTCTAGATCGGAGAGTATTATGGCGAGCTCAGAAGTCCGTGAGTACGTGCTTTCAGAGCTTCGTTCCAGAAACGCAAGCTCATCTGCTGATGCATGGGAATCCTATGAGCGTGAATACAAGAGCAAATGAATACTGTCACTAATTAGGTATGACAACGGCCGAATATCATCTGTAGGTGACAGTACTTTTTTTGTTTACATCTCAACCTGCATTGCCCTCACCCTAATCCTGTGTTTCAATAGTTATAGAAACGTTCGGTATCTGAATCATCCGTATTTCTAAATTGCATGATAGATGACATCCACAGGTCGCCTAGATTATGTGTGTTTTGTCGACCTGCTGCTTGCTTTTTATTGCTTCGTATCTGACTCGTAACGATATATGTCATAACATCTGCTCTGAGCAAAAGAGTCAATCATTTCCTGTTCTAGAATTCAGGTCAACATACGGTCACGGATCACTCTATCTACAACGATTCGTCGGAGTTTTATCACAGA
>JARGGA010000033.1 GCA_029210805.1 Candidatus Thorarchaeota archaeon | reverse complement strand
TTCTTCTCCAAGACATGGAATAAAATTGGCAGCAGAATCGCAGTTATGTTTCCTGAGCGTGTTAAGGATCTCTATTATAGCGCTGGCCGTCTGGCTGGCCTAGAAGCGCAACGAGAATATTTCAAAATTGGAAAGCAAAAACCTCCTGGCGATTTCAAGGGTATCATTGAATTCATCAAGATGGCGTTAGAAACTCTCATAGTTCCCTTTGGCGATGTCAAGATTGCGAAACTATACAAACTATGGTTGGATGAAGAGGCAATCATTGAGATAAAGGACAATCCGTACGCAGAAGGATATGATACTCCTGAGCCCTCATGTTACTTCCTTAAGGGATTCATCGAGTCTGTATTGGAGTATCTCACAGAGATGAACCGAATTGAATTTCAAACTCTTGAGGTCAACGAGGAAAACTGTATCGCAACAGGTAATCCATTGTGTTCATTCCACATCAAGTTGAGCTATCCTCCCAAGGGCTAAGAACTCCCTATAGTACGAGCTTACTACAAAGCAAGGGGCTTTATATGAAAATGGTATGGAATTCTCTGGGAGTAAAAATGAAATTGAAAATTAAGAAACTACTCATGTTACTAGTTCTTTCACTAGTCACATCCGGAGTAATTAGTTTCTTCTTTTTTAATACCGTAAATACTGGTTCAGCTTTGGGTTTCCAGAATATGGACCTCGTAACAGTATCTGCAAATAATCAAGTAACCCTCAATGTTACAATTCTGTCTGCGCCAATAAGTGGCGGTACTACCGTTTTATTCCCTAGTCTATATACCAAGATTTTCTCGCCGACAACTATCTTCACTTTGATGATAGGAACCGTAGTGATGGATCGGCGAAGTGAGGAAAAGGCACCCAAACTCCGGGAAGTCGTTCAGAGTGAAATCGACGAGCATCCTGGTATTCATCTTCGTGAACTTCAAAGAAATATCGGTTGCGCGATGGGTGCACTCCAGTACCATGTGAAACACTTGGAATCCTCTGGTGATGTCATATCCTGCAAAGTTGGAAATGCAAAACACTTCTTTCCATCCGATTACTCCTCAGATGAACAGGTCCTGAAGCTAAGTGCATTATCCAGGAATCCCACGATTCGCACGATTCTTTCAGAAATCGTGGACCAGGGTCGTGTGACTCAGGCTGAGCTAAGCCGAACGATGTCACTAGACAAGAGCCTTGTCTCATACTATACCAACAACCTGCTCAAAGCAGATGTGCTGAGTGTAGTACGAGTATTTGGACGGGAGCGTCCACTGATACTCTCAGAATGGGCGCATTCTATAATACAACGCATGGCTCTGGTGTAAGCATTACGGACTGTACCCTCACGTTTATCTTAATTCCACCTCCAAATGTGGGTACAAGCAGAATGTAGAACAGCTGAATGTCATTCACCAGAGCGGCTATTATCTTGGAATTTGGAGTGAAATGAAAATGGAAGATGATTCAATACTTGGCCCTAAGGATGCCGTATATGAATTTGATAACGATCAGGCGGATGCTGAACTTTCAGAAGATGTGAATTTTGCAATACGCCTTGTAAATGTGTCAAGATCTTATGACCTTAGACGAAGAAAGATAAACGCCCTCAATGATGTCAATCTTGAGGTAAAATCTGGTGAATTTGTTGTTGTGTCTGGATACTCAGGTTCAGGCAAATCAACTCTCTTGAATCTCATCGGAGCGATTGACTATGCATCAAACGGTCGTATCTTCATTATGGATGTACCCATTGGAGATTACGATGAAACCTTTAGGGCTACGTTTAGATTGAATACAACTGGTTTTATCTTTCAAAGCTATAACCTTGTTTCTACATTAACTGCTGTTGAGAATGTAATGTTCCCTATGCAGCTGACTGATAAATCCACGAAGGATTTGCGGAAGGAAGCGATTGCCTTACTCGAAAGAGTAGAACTTGGGGACCGCCTCGATCATTTGCCTTGGCAACTAAGCTCGGGTGAGCAACAAAGAGTTGCAATTGTTCGAGCTATGGCAAATGACCCCCCGATTATCCTTGCCGATGAACCAACAGCAAACTTGGATCTTGAATCCGGAAAAATGATCAGGGATTTTTTGGTATGGTTACATCAACAAGGAAAGACCCTTGTTGTTATGACCCATGATGAACGCATAATGAATCTAGAAGGTGTAAGGCGTCTTACTATGAATAAAGGAGTGTTAGGGGAGGATGTCTGAACAAGATTACGCATCTCAGGATCTCAAGAGACGCCCCTTCAGGACTACTCTTGTCTTGCTCTCTTTAGTCACTGTTGTGGCAAGTACCACTTTCTTGTTCCTGTTCTCGACTATGATGCTCGATGTAACTACGACATTGACATCCTTCGGACTTGCATCGGTACTCACTGTTTTCTATAACACCTTTATTTGGACCACACTAATCTTGATTCTATTCTTGGGTGTAGCAGTAATTTCCAGCGATATCTCTCTTGAAATCGAGAGTCGTAGAAAGGATATTGGCTTGATGAAATCGATTGGAACATTAACCGACACCATTTTTGATCATTTCATGGCACAAGCTGTTATACTCCTCCTTGGCGGAGTTGTACTTGGTGTTGCTGTTGGTACCGCTCTCTACTTGCTCAGTCTATTATGGATTGCATCCTCTATTTCTGGTGTGGAATTCGTTTTCAGCTTTCCAATCATTCCAATTGCTATAATCATTGCAGTTATGTTAGTCGCTGGGTATTTTGCAGCACAAAAGCCAATTTACGATGCTGTTCATGAATCCCCTATTACCTCTCTAAACCCTGAGATAGGTACAAAGGTGAGGCGCGTTGGTTATCTTGATACTTTTGGCCTATCCTTTCGGATTGCCACAAAAGGAACTGGTCGTCGCATTAAAGGCACACGAAGAACCATACTAACTCTCTTCCTGAGTTTCTCGCTGGCATCAATCCTGTGGATTGGAGGAGGAATTGTGGAAACAACAATGGACTCGTACATAATTCGATCAATGGGCGATGATGTTGTTGCCATTGGAAATCCTGATTTGCTTGAACAGTACTATGACGCCTACTCTCTTTCAGGAAATGCGCTTAATGATTCATTTAGTTATACTGCCACAACAGATTTGATCTCTCAGGAAATGATCTCTGAAATCCAAGAAATCGCTGCCGTTGGACGAACGGAAACCCGACTCGTTGATTATACAACTGTATCGGAAGGTGCAGCTGTAATCTGGAATCCGACATTAGAACAATATGAACGGATTGGCAGTGACCGAGCTAG
Organism: Candidatus Thorarchaeota archaeon; assembly: GCA_029210805.1. Taxonomy (GTDB): domain Archaea; phylum Asgardarchaeota; class Thorarchaeia; order Thorarchaeales; family Thorarchaeaceae; genus MP5-2226. The sequence goes on along the minus strand of JARGGA010000033.1, from coordinate 14,520 downwards.
TTCAGCACTAATTGTTGGAGTCAACTGGAGCAATACAATCTCCGATTGGTATTTTGAAGGTTCGGAAATTGAGGAATCACGAGAAGTGTGGCTTGGAGGCGACATAGCCCTTACCCTATTCGAAGACCCTCTTGTTCAATCTCTTGGAGTTAGAGGAGCGTCATTTGATATTCAAGCAATTGCTTTCGATGTAGCAAACGGAGGCCAGATGGCAATAATTCCTCTTGCTGATATGCAATCTCTTTGGGGTGTTGACAGTGGTAATCTCTTGCTAGTACAAGTTTATGGCTATTCTGAAAACACCCTCGCACGAATCGAATCGATTGCCACTAGTTATGGCTTCTCAATATTCCTTCAAAATGAAGTTGTAGATGCCAATCTTAGCATCATATCTGCATATTGGACGCTTATGCAACCAATTCCAGTAATGGCGCTTGTAAGTGCGTTCATGAGTCTGATGTACTATCTTCTGATATCTGTATTCAGTCGATTCAGGGATTACGTGATTATGAGGTCCATTGGAGCAAAGCCTTCGTTCATTGCAAAGGCAATGATGGCGGAGGGAATTGACATTGGATTGAAGGCTGGGATTCCAGCTGTAGTTGTTGCAATTCTATTCAGTGTCTATTTCCTTGTTCCAGAAGCTGCAGTTCCAACCCTTGCGTATCTGCCAATTTCAGCAGGGATTGTCCTTGGTGCTTTACTGCTAATCATCGTTCTTGCTGCAATTCCTGTGTACCTCCTGTTCACCAGCCGTTCTGAACTTCGTGTGTCAGAGTTCGCAGTCTAGGACAAGGCAAGCTTCATTAGAGAATTCTCTGGGCATGACCTGAGGAATGGTTATGCCTGAAGAAACCTCCGAAGAAGAATTCTCAATCCATTGGATTCGAGATTTAGTTGATGAAGTGCTTGAACGTGGACCAGATGAGTATCTCATCGCCACTGGAAAAAGCATGAGCGGTAGCGTACATGTTGGATTTATGAAAGAAATCATTATAGCGGATGTCATTAAACGGGAACTTCAGGCAAGAGGAAAACAAGCTAAGACTGTGTTTATCGCAGATGATTTCGATCCGATCCGTTCATTCCCACCAAGTTTGACGCTCTCTCCTGAAGAATGGATGGGTGTTCCATACTCAGATGCCCCAGATCCACATGGTTGCTGTGAGAGTTTGGGTGCGCATTGGACGAATGAGCTTGTTGAAACATTTCCAGATTTTGGAGCTGATCCTGAGGTTGTGTCTCAGTCAAAGCTCTACGACACAAAAGAGATGCGCGACGCTGTTCGTATTTGCTTGAATCACACCGAAACGATTAGAGCGATATTGATTGAATATGTAGCTCGTGACTTTGATGACGCACAAAAGGCTGAATACATCAATTCGATGAAAGATTGGTATCCTGCCTCGGTTATATGTCCAGTCTGCGGTAGACTGCAATCGGGTGGTAAAGGGTCGATTGTTCCAAATCGAGTAACTTCGTATAACCCCGATAATGATGAGATTTCTTACGATTGTGCGCACTGCGGGCATTCGGATACTTCGCATCTGGATAAAGTTAGATTGAAATTATCTTGGAGAGTTGACTGGCCAGCGAAATGGTATGTAATGAAAACTACCTGTGAACCAGCTGGTAAAGACCATGCTGTAAAAGGTGGCTCATATGATACAGGTCTGGAAATGTCCAGACAAGTATTTGGTTGGTCCGGACCCGTTAAGGTGCCGTTTGAATGGGTTCGTCTAGGGGGACAAGATATGGGCACATCAAAAGGTGTCGTCTTTACCCCCAGGGCATGGCTGAATATCTCGCCCCCTGAACTATTCAGATACATGGTACTCAAGACCGACGTTGGAAGAGCGAACAATATACAAACGGATCTAATTCCCGATTTGATTGACATCTATGAAACATTTGAACGAACTTACTATGGACTCGATGAGGCTGATGCTGAGAAACAAGAGTTAGCAGGACTGCTTTACCCGTTGACTGAGGCACAGTCAGTTAGTGACAAGTATATCCCAAAACTCCCCTTCAAATTTGCAATAGTAACAGCTCAGCTTCAGTCTATCATTGACAATGATACTATTTTGCAGCGCTGCTATGATGTAATGAAGCAGCAATACAATCTTGAAGAGGTTTCGGAAGAATCGAAGGCTTTGATTCCCATAAGACTTGAGAGAGCGCTAAATTGGGTGAAGGAGTTTGGCAGTGAACGTGACATAGTCAACGTTCCAGATTCAGTGCCAGCTGATATCGTTTCTACGTTAACCGAAGATGACAAGAAATTCTTGTCCAAGCTTGCTGCAATTTTCCAAACAGAAAATCTGGATGATGATGATATTCAGTCTACGATATTCAACTTGGCACGTGACGAAAATGTAAAGCCACAACGTGCTTTTTTGGTCCTGTATCGGATTCTAATATCAAGAAAATCTGGTCCACGTCTTGGTCCGTTTATCAATTTACTTGGTCAAGAGCGGGTTGCAAAGCGTCTTGAAAGTGTTCTATGAGGTTCGCATGATTCGTTATGCCCCCTCAACACCTTTATTAGTAGTCCAAAAGGGCGTCGGCTGTAATCCGGAAATGTGAACCCCATGCTCGGTAAATTTAGAGAAGGATATCAAAAGGTAATGATGCCAATCGGAAGAGCTCTTGCCAAGACTGGTATCACTCCAAATATTATTACAGGCTTAACTCTCATTGTAGCAATGATAAGCACCTACTTCTTCGTCATAGGCGATTTGCTAATGGGCCTCTTTGTAATGATTCTTACCGTGGTTATGGATATGTTTGATGGCGCAGTAGCGCGTGCGGCGAATATGGGTACTAAATTCGGAGCAACTTTCGATCATACATTGGACCGATATGCAGAGTTCTTCTTCATGCTGGGTATAATGGCTGGTCCAATTGGGGTGGTAACTATTCCCTGGTGGCCTCTGGTTCCTGGAGATACCTTTGTTCCATGGATTTGGGGCTTCTTCACACTCTTTGGTATGATAATGGCTAGTTTCGCAAGGGCAAAAGCAGAATCTGTTGGGGGCATGGAAAACTGCGCTGTAGGTATTGCTGAGCGACAGGAGAAATTGATTCTGACAATTATTGGAATCTTGCTATTGGCTCTGCCATCTACGAATATTTGGCTGGATTTGCTTGCCTTTTTACCCGGATCAATTCTGGACTTTTTCGTACTAATTGGAGTCACGAATATTCTAACTCTTTGCATCATTATCGCAGGTATTCTCTCTCACATCACCGTTGCACAGAGGTTATTCTATGCGCACAAAATGATCCTATCAGAGGGGCAGGAAGAAAACAGCAATGTATGAGATAGTTGTTATTGGAAACCCACTATACAACACAATTGCCATGCCAGATATCGAAACGAAGGAAAATTTGCTCTCGGGTCCAGCTGTTAACATTTCTCATGTTTCTGCCAAGCTAGGTATCGACAATCTCGCCATCATCGGCGCTATAGGTAATGATTACCGAGAAAAAATGGTTACTGATTTGGAGTATCTAGGAGTTCCTGAATACTATGCAGTTGAATCTCCTCAAACAGGAGGCTTTCATATCCATTGCGAAGACGACGGACTACCAGTTCTATCTTTGCTTGGCCGCGCACGAAATCTGCGGATCCTTGATATCCCCGAGGAGTTTCTTGATTCAAAATATATCGTGTTATCACCGGCTTTCAGGGAAATTGACATTGAGCTTATAGAATGGATTTCTAATTCAACAGATGCACAAATTGTGCTAGATACACAAGGTATGGGACGTGATGTTGATTCCCAAGGCATGGTTTTCCCTTCCTCGAATGGAGGGAAACTTGAGCAGGTTTTGGAACTTGTTGATGTTGTGAAGATGGAACGACCTTTGTGGCGAATCGTAACGGACGAATCCGATCCTCTTCTCGCAGCAGAATTTCTTGTTGAACACGGGACTGATATTGGGATTGCAATGTTGTCCTCGATGGGGTCCGTTGTTTATGATGGGGATGAATTTTATATCGTTCCTATGGAAAGAAGCTCAACTCGGAATGTGATTGCAGCATCTGATGCATTTCTTGCAGCATTTACAGTGGGTATGTTACAAGCAAAGAATATGGCAGAGCGTGCTGCTTTTGCATCTGGAGCTGCTAGTATAGTTATTGAACATAGTTGTGCTGAACTGTCATTCGCTCAAGACGAGTTAGATTATCGTCAACAATCAATCATTGACCGAATAGTAATCAAATAGAGTAATTATTCAGTAAGATCAAATACAAGATCGACAGTTTCTGTGAGGAACGTTTTCGCGCCTTTCATGGCTTCTCGTCCTTTCTCAGTAATTCCATAATATTTGCGTGGCGAATCACTAGAGGTCTGTTCATCGATTAGACCATCCTTCATCAATCGATAGATAATCGCATAACCACTAACGGTAGCGGGAGAGAATCCAAACCTCTCTGTTACTAGTCTTTTCAGTTCGTATCCATAATGTGGACGTTCCTGCAAGAGTCTCAGGAGATATATCCAGAGCATCTCTTTAGTCAACTTATTGATGAGTCGATTCATCGCTCTGGGCTGTTCGCTTGAATTTATCTCTGCAGTCATTTTACCATCCTCTCGAAATGAGATATCACCGATGCCACACAGTGACTTCCTAGGTAACTCAGTTGACCTAGCGAAATTGGTTGTATCTCTAGATTCTGAATTATCTCATGAGTCGGTTCGTCAAAGCCAAGGTGATTTCCGAGCATAAAACTGTATTGTGAATCCTTTGTGGTCACAGAAATAGACGAAAGAGGAATTCCCACTTCCTCCAGCACATAGAGATACAATCTATCTTCATTCAGTATCTCCTGCAAGTATTGGTCAAGTGAAATTACCTTGTCCTCAACAAAGTCTGGAGGTGCTCCAGTTAACGAGCTCTTTACAACTTCCGCCCACCAAGTTTCTCCCTTGTAGGCGCAGTCTGGTGGTTTCTTGACTATTAGCATTCTATCGGGAGAAAGAACTGCAACGAATTCTAGAATATCGGATTGAATGGTTTCCGGTGCCCAATCAAAGCAAGCAGCTAATGATCTGCAAAGTACATCCACCCGTTTCCCTGTCCCTGGGAGGTCCTTTAATGTGAATTTTCCATCAGATGGAATACCCATGAAAATTCCTATGAATCTTATACCGGTAGGGGCTGTCATTTAGGGTATCAGCTATCCTTGCCAAAACCTACGTTGAACTGGTTTTCTGAAGGGATTTCATCGTGTGATTTAGCTTATCGATCGACGTGATAGATGGGATTTTCTATCACTTTCCTGCCTGATGTGAACCTTGCCTGTATGAACAGCACAACTCACACAGTATGTTTGTGTGACTATTTTGGTTGGAATATAGCTGCCACTCGCTCTGAGTTCTCGAGCCAGTTGAGGGTCCACTGCACTTGTTCTCTTTGTTTGCTTTTTGGCCTTGTCCGCTGGAACAATTCTTCCACATTTCGAACATTGAACCATCTTTGATTTGCCAGAGGATCCCTTATTGCGTCCTCCAGATTTTCTTTTCTTTGTCAATTAGTGACTTCCACCGGTAGTGATTCTACGCGGGCCTCTCATGTTAACCTTAAAATGTTGTGCATGAGGATGGATTGCAATATCACCAAAATCTACTTACAACTTCAACGACTTGGTCTATTATGTCGATATTGGCATTATCAAGAGATTCGATTGGTTCTCTTCCAATCTGATCTTGCAGATCTGGTTTCGCTTCTTGAAGCAGTCCCATGATATATGCATGAATGGAAGGTCCTGTTACTAATGGATTATATCCCCCCTCTAAGACTGAGAATGAACCAACCATATCAAGTTCCTTTACTAATTCACCTAATGCCTTGCCATATTCCCAGTACGTAGATGTATCTACATTCATGTTTCCTACCGGGTCCGCGTAGTGTGTATCAAGTCCTGCAGATACTGCTAGAAGATGTGGTTTGAAGGATTTTATTGATGGGACAATTATCCGGTCCATTGCTTGCTTGTAGACCATGTCAGAAGAGCCATCTATAAGTGGGATATTAATATTCGAGCCTACTGCTTCTCCATATCCGAATTCTTCATAATGGCCAATTCCGAAATTCTCGTAATCATATTCATGAATGCTTATGTACTGCACATTGGGATTCGCATAGAATATTTCTGCAGTTCCATTGCCAAAGTGATCATCAAAATCTACAATTGTCACTCTCTCGATTGATTTTTTCTCCATAACTTTTGTGACCGCAAGTGCTACATTGTTGAAATAGCATAGTCCCGCCGGAGTTGAACGAGACGCATGATGTCCCGGAGGGCGCATCAAAGAAAAGGCATGCTGAAATACTCCTTCTGTCACTCTTTCTGCAGCTCGTATTGCCCCGCCTGCTGATGCCAGGGCATTTCTAAGAAGATCAGGGCTTGCATATGCAGCTTCTCCAAGATTGCCGCTGCCCAGATTGGACATCAAACGTACAGTTTCGAGGAGGTATGGTGAGTGGACCTTTAGAATATCCTCGGCTGTCGCCTTCGGTGCTTTTTCTCTCTCGAGTTTAGTGCTGATTCCACATTCTGAAAGATAATGCTCAGCCATTTGTGTTCTAAGGGGTGCTTCAAACGCTTCCAGGTTTGGTCGAGGGAATGGCTGTACATGAAGATGGGATTTCGGGTGTGTAATAAGAAGCATTTTCTGATTCTGCATTTCTTTTCCCTCTTATCAGGGGTTAGCTATCCTGATGGTTAAACTATTGCTTTTAGCTGGAAATCCGGTTCTACTGGCAATGCACATTTGAGTAAGATGTTTAGTACACGTCTTCCTACGTCGGATAGAACCTCTTCGATGGCAAGCCCTTTCACTGGATTCTTTGCAATCATTGTATCAATCATCTGTAATGCATCGATCCATTTTCTAGTTTCATCAACCCAGAGATATCCGTCTCTTTCATATGTCTGTGGATGAGCTTTTCTAAAATTATCCGCCTCTGGAATACTAATAGGAGGCCCTCGTCTGGAATAAGTTTCTGATGCTTGAGTTTGTTCCATTACGAACCCAAGTGCATACCTGTCCTCTTCGAAAAACACCTCATAAAGCGTTTTTCCAAATCTTTCTTCACCCGTTCTTTCTTTTTCCAAATTAGTGGCAATCCTTCTTGCGAGTCTATGAATCTTATCTCGCAGCACCGTATAATGAAGAGAGCCATCTGACTGAAATTCGAATACATAAGAATGGGATGCGAACCAAGACGGAATCTCATTTGTAGAGATAGGCTTCTCGATTATCATATCAATGAAAACATTCGACTTTTCTGTAGGAATCTCAAAAAGGTCCATAATTCGCTTTCTGAGCCATTTGTATGACCTTTCAGAAAAGCTTGATGCAACATTACGATTTGTATCAGTTGGATCTATTATGAAAAGAAGATTATCTCTAAAAGCTGGTAGTTCCGTTAGATCACTTAGTGGTCTGTTCAGAGGATCCAAAGGGGTATTAGATAGGTCTTGAAGTGCTTTCAGTGCTTGCCTTAGACCTCCCTTGAAAAGAACCAATAACTCAAGGGAATAGCCCGTGAAACCCATTTGCCCAACTGCACATACATCTCCATATGCATAGCTGGCACGAGTGAATGATTTGAGAATTCGTATATCTTCTCTGAGTTTTGCATCTATTCGTTCTGCTACAAAATTAGAATGATGTACAGTTCTGTCAACTGCAGTAATTGGTCCTGATGCAGCAATAGTGTCTTTGGATAAATCAAAGCAGATAAGTAAGTCCACATTGTTATTCCTGAACTCAAAGGTTAGGTACGGATGCTGCGAGTAGGTCTTTACGAATTTCGAGATATTGAGTTTCTTGCAAGTTGGTATGAACCAGTTGTCTATCATTTTTTCAAGAGCTTTGTCAAGTTCCACATCTCTCTGCTTATTGGGTAATGAAAGTACTCTTTTGTAATCGTCTGGCTCGAGAGCAACAAATAGATCAATATCACTGGTTCCTCGAAGCTGAGTTTGTTTTTTACCTGTTGATCCTTGAGGCTCTATGAATGAGTACGATTGCTGAATTCCATCAGCATAGTTCTTCAGAGATTCCCTCAACTCACTGATTACCTCTCTTTGAAGATCTATCTCACTCTGTGTGGGAGTGATTTTCTGCAAGATGTTCTTTCGAGCTTCTGGAGGTAGTAGATTATCCAACTTTGTTACCTATCTATTTGTATCATGCATCCGCTAAGAATCTTGTTTCGAGTATGTTTAAAGAGGCGAATCCCTAACATCACTATGGTTGCAAATCTTTCGAGGTATTCTCAGATGACAAAGATAGTTACAAGCGCCATTACTATTCTTAGATGTGGTGAGCAATTTCTATTTCTGAAGCGCAAGAAGCCTCCATATGAGAACTTATGGGCCCTCGTAGGGGGAAAGGTTGAAGTCGGTGAACATGGACCAGCAGCTGCAAAGCGCGAAGTCCTAGAGGAAACCGGTGCAACGGAAATTTTTGACTACGCCCTCAAGGGAATTGTATCTGAACGATTAATCAAACCCACTGGGGAAATAGTTGCTCACTTCTTCATTTTTGTTGGATGTGCTAGTATCAAATCATTCAATGACCATCATGACGAAGGTGATCTAGCTCTGTTCAGCAAGAACGATCTTGAAGCAATCAAACAAGATGTTTTGCCATCTGACTACGAAATGTTCTTCAGATTTGAAGACTCTCCAATAGGTTCGATTGCTTACCATGAAGTAGAGCTGATACAAGAGGACGGAAACTACACATTGAGTTACTATCGAGAGGTTGCTCTTTGAAAATTGGCGATATCGAGGTCAAACCACTGGCCGCTGAAAGCATGGGTGTTAGATCACTCTGTAATTTCGTTACAACACCCGATGTATCGATTCTGTTTGACCCGTCAGCTGCGCTTGCTTTTCGGCCACCATGTGAGCCGCATCCAGAAGAGTATCGCGCTTTAGAGCGAGCACTCGAAAGAATAAGAACCCATGCCAACTCTGCAGATGTGTTATCTGTTTCTCACTATCACTTTGATCATGTTCGACCAAGGACAACTAACTGGCGCTACAATTTCAGTAGTATAGAGGACCTTCAATGTATTTTTGGCAACAAGAGGATACTTGCCAAAGATAGCCGGGAGAATATCAATCCTTCTCAGAGACGCCGCGCTTTCTACTTTGAGAAGGACCTTCAGGGTATTTCTGATATAAGCTGGGCGGATGGACTCACATTTGCATTTGATAATACAACGGTTTCCTATTCAAAACCACTTGCACATGGCCCGGATAATTCTAGGTTGGGATATGTTCTGGCAACTCTTGTTGAATATGGTGACCATAAGGTCCTATTTGCTCCAGATGTGCAAGGGCCAATTAGTAAGAAGACACTTAGCTATATTTTGAATCAAGACGCCAATCTGATTATTCTAGGTGGTCCTCCTGTCTATCTGAAACGATTCTCTGAACACGAATCCCAGGCAGCACTATATTCACTAACAACACTGGCAACAGTAACATCGTTTCTGGTCGTTGACCATCATCTTATGCGTTCTGCCGATTGGAAAAACTGGATTGCTCCAATCCGATCTGTCGCAGAGAGGTCTGGCAATGAGCTGCTATGTATGGCTGATTTGGCAGGCGTAAAGCCTCTTTTATTGGAATCTGAACGAAATGCACTATATACAGACAATCCTCCTTCTGATGATTTCATGAATTGGTTGGCATCCAGTGATGAATTTAAAATTCAAAATAGGCCTCCTATCTGATTTCACGTTAGTTAATTTGGTCGGAGGACATCCTAGCTTTCTTTTAGGGTATAGAATACCAACGTTGAGTTGACATGGATTCGTATGATACTAAGATTAACATAGATATTGACACTAATACCATCAAGTATCTTCTTGGGGAATTGGGCATTCAAACATTGACCCTCATTGCGCAAGGATGCACTCATGATGAGGAAATCAAGAATCTGAGCACGATTACAGGCTCGTGTTTGGAGGTTAAAATCCCCCTCCTTGAAACACTTAATTTGATCACAACTAGAAAAGGATACTACGAAATGACCCCCCGCGGTGTTACCGCTCTTAGTAAGATAACGGGTTGGAAAGCATGAAGAAACTAACAGAAGGATCAGTTACACAGGTAGAAAGTGGAAACATTTCCATTGTTGAGCACCAGGAATCAGCCGCAATACCAGATGGGACCAAAGTTCTGATAATTCGATCGCGGAGTGGATTCCTTCGTGTAATTCCAGTGCGTGATGGGTCTACATACCACGTTCGTGTATCTCTGGATCTGGCATCTTTCACACAAACATCAAAGACCCTATACGAAACAATTAGGAAAATGAATATGAAACTGCTTCATTCGACTGGTTTCTGTCCTTTTGAGGATTCATGCATCTGGGAAGGATACTTCCTTGTTGCAGATAGAGACAACATTGAAGAGTTCATCAGCTGGCTTCGCGGCTTGGAAGTGGTCCTCGAAGTCGAGATGGTACCGCTTCCGTAGAGTGCCATGTGAAATACTAGTGGAGGTGAAACGCGGAATTGAATGATACTAACGGGCTGAACTCCACTAGAGCAATATTGAAGCGTTTCAAGGACGCTGCAAGAGAAGCTGAAGAAAATCTTGTCAATGAGAATTATCAGCAAGCTATGGCCCAATTTTATGAAGCAAGTCAATCAGCAGATGAAATGACTGAACGTTTTCTTGTTCTTCTAATGAAGACAGCGCCAAGCGATGCACATCGCACATTGATTATTGAATTTCTAAGTTGGCGATTACGATACTTTGCTGCCCAGTATGATTATCATCTCTCGGTTGCTCAAACCCTTTCCGGACTTCCAAGGGAAGAATGGATTGCTCGACTTGAAACAATACTTGTTCTTTCGCAAAGCCTTGTCACAAAGCTGTTGCCAATTCTTGCTGAAACTGAAGACACCAATATCGAATCTAGAATAAGAGAACTTCTTGATGATTGGGTCCAAGGAATACAAGAGCTTGTTTCGAAACTCCAGAGCTGGGGAATGGCAAGTGCACAAGCTGCCCAAGTTCTAGAATGGGCATACGACAATAAAATCGGGTCGAAGAATCGTGTAATAGATGAATACTAGCTCTTTGAAGCGCCTTCAACACAAGCTAATGCAGCTTCTGTATCTGCTAGTTGGTAGTGACTGTCGACGTAGACAACGATATAGTGGTCCTTATGTTTGACTACAATAGGAGCTGGAAATCTCTTCACCTTTTTGAGTTCGTCTGTAGGCAGCTGCCAAGAAATCGTTTCTTTGCAGACCGGACATTGCAGCCATTTCAGCCCTTCGTTCATCAATTACCACCGTATAATCGGGGAGCAAGTGAGTTGTCAGTGACTGCAATCGTCAATAAAACGTTATCGTCACAACAACTATGATTCAACTCAATACCATGGTTGAATCATCAGATAGATTATGAAATCTTAATTTTAATGTTGCATGGGTGGACTCCATGGCCTGCCCCTCTAGTTTTTGCAAGTTCATTCATCCAAATCGACATCCCAAGCACCTGGATCTTCTAAATCTCTGCTCATAATAGGTCCTTGTCTTCTAGAAAGCTCCGCCATGTCGAGTCTATCGCTATCGACTACTAGCTCCTGTGTTTCTTGGTCGAGATATGCTGGTATATGACCCCGTTCAATTCCTCGTTTGACAAAGGAATTCACTTCAGATATACTCAGCCCCGTGCTTTCCGCCAAACTTGAAATTGTTACGGCAATTTCTGATTCCAACAATGATCTAATGAAGCCTGCAAAAATAAGTAAAAATAGTTCTCTTATTTTTTTCATTCCCTCTTTGTCCGAAACTCTTGTCAACGCAGCTTCAATGTACATATGAGCATCTCCAAAATGATACTCATTTAGCATCAATGCAAGATTGATGAGTTCTTTTGCCTTGCCGCGAGTTGTTTCTGCCGCAGCATGAATAAGGTGACGAGCCAAGTCCAAATCGCCTCCAATAATGGCGCAAAACGCCCCTTCCACGAATTTAATTGGGTCTCGATCTTCTTCTGCAGCATAGATATGAGCTTCTGATGCTATCTGATAGTCGATTTCAAATTTCTCATGTTCCCCTTCTTTTATCCAGCAGTCTCCAGCATCTTGCATGTACTCTGCAGCATTCGAGTATTGATTTGCTAACATTGCATGCTCATACGCGCGCTCGTAAGCATTTGCAGCTTTTGAGAAAAATTCCCATTTGTACCAGCATTTTGCAGTAGCAAGAAACATCTCCATCGCATCTTCATTGTGACCACCTTTTGCCCTCTCCTCCGCCGCCTCTTCGAATTTACTGCAATCGGATTTGTCCATTCTTGCTTGCGCTCCAGACATCTCGTCCTTTCAGTAAATTGCATCTAAACTTTTAGATAGAAAAAGAGAGAGGCCGCCAAAAGCGGCGCTCACTTATCTGATCGAATTGCCCCATCTCGCATTCTAATGACGCGTTTGGCGTACTTGATTAGGTCCTCATTATGTGTCACAAGAACAACGGTCATCTTTCTATCTCGATTTAATTGAGCAATCATTTTCATGATCGTTTCTCCTGTTTGAGAGTCCAGATTCCCTGTCGGTTCGTCACAAAATAGGATTGGAGGATTATTTACCAAGGCTCGTGCAATTGCGATTCTTTGTTGCTCTCCACCAGATAGTTGCAAGGGTCTATGGTCTCTGCGTTCTAGCATGTCCACTTCTCGAAGAACCTCAAGCGACATCTCTTCCTGCACGTGGGGGTTTAGGTCCGAATTAGGCCAGAGTACAGCTTCAATATTCTCGTATGATGTTAAGTCATCGATCAGAAGGAATGACTGGAATACGAATCCTATCTTCTCAGCTCTGACTTTGGGGAGGTCTCTTTCACTAATTAGAGTCACATCGACTCCATCAAGGAGAATCCTTCCATTGGTCGGTTGTTCCAAACCTGCCATCACATGAAGGAGAGTTGATTTTCCGCAGCCTGATGGACCCACAACCGCGACATAGTCTCCAGGATTTATCTCGATGTTGATATCCTTCAACGCGGCAACAGTATTCTTACCTTTCCCATATTCCTTGTTTACACCTTCAATTCGAATGATTGGATTTGTCACTTTATCATTCCTCCCTTAGAGCTTGCATCGGTGGGATTTTCATAGCTCTGTATTGAGCGAGTGCAAGACCCGGTATTTGGCATACCACAATTAGAAAAAGTGTAGTTCCCATCGCTGCAGCTGGAATTGCAATCAGATCATACAGATTCGTTAACAAAACCAGATTTGCTCCTTCAAAATAGGCAAATAAACCTAGTATCTCCACACTAAGTTGGAATACGATGAGAAAGGCTGAAAATGAAACCAATATCACTTCTCCAATCAATAATAGAAGAATATCCGAATTACTCCAAGATACACATTTCAGTATGGCAATGTCACGACGTCTAAATTGGGCAATCAGGATTGCATAAACAGTCGCAACCAGGAATGCCATTAATAGAGATGGTACTCCAAGTAGAACTGTTCCCTTCGCAACGAAAACGTATAGCAATGCATAAATCAATATGAATGATAGTACACGTTTCTTGGCACGAAAAGCTATTTTAAAACTTTTAAGTAGAATCCTCAGATTCAATCAATTCCGTCCTCCGTATTTGGCGTGTTGTTGCTTTCGTTTAATTCACGCCTAATCTGTGTTTCGGATATCCACACTCACACATCAGATTCAAAATTCACTGGCTACTTTGAGGAAGAAGGCCCAGTTTGTTCATGAATTGGGAGTCCTTCTCGGGGCCACAATTCTTTCATCAAAAGGTCTCTTATGGCAACCCGAATTGCTTCACTACGTGATGGATACATACCAAGTTCTACTAGTCTATCAAGACCATTCACATAGATTTCACTCATTTTTACTGTGATTAGCTGCATACTGAGCCTCCCAATACTTCGGATGCCTTTTTTGATTGATATAATCCCTTCGTAAAGACATCAAAAAACCAATAAAGTCGCGCCAATCTTGGGGGGGTTAATTCCATAAAAGGCTAAATACTGACCGCACAACTCACACATTATCATACTACCAAAAACGGGCCGAATTTCGGGTTAATTTCAACCCACATCTACGAGGATATCTGCTAATGAGCGAATCTTTTGACTACATGAGAAAAGTCTGCATGATTGGAGCAGGTGGTAGTGGAAAGACCGCCATTGTAAATCGGTTTCTAACTCATAAATTCTCAGAGCAATATATCGTTACCATTGGTTCGCAATTTGCAGTAAAAACAGTATCAATTGTGAATAAGCGTGGTGATACCGTCAAGGTCAAACTCCTAGTATGGGATCTTGCAGGTCAGGAGCGATTTGACTTCATTAGAACCAGCTACTACAAAGGGTCCAGAGGGGCTTTGCTTGTTTTCGATGTCACACGTAAAAGCACTTGGAAAGAATTGCCAAAATGGTTAGATGAGATTGATTCTGCCTTGGGATTACGAGTTCCTATTGTTCTATTG
>JARGGA010000508.1 GCA_029210805.1 Candidatus Thorarchaeota archaeon | reverse complement strand
AAATTCGCTAACTGATAAATTCCCCCAGCCTTGATCTAGAGCAATAGAATAAAGATCGAGTGTTGTATGATGCCAAACACTTGACACATTGTATTCTGGTGCTCTGAGATACAAATCATCTGTATCATTTGCACCCCAGAGAGTGCTACCTCCAGAACAGAATAAGTAGTATATACTATACCAATTGTAGGTTGTCAGATTTACCAGAGAAATTTCGATATAGGAAAGTTGATCATGGTCGTTGGATAATCCAGAAAACTCAACTTGCCAATCGAACTCAAGGATTGTATTGATGGCAGTGGTGGCGAACCATTGATTGAAATGACTGTATTCGATGACAGAAACCTGAGCATACGAAAACGTATCATTTGTAATCGAGAGTGTAGTGATGTTCAGAGAGTGATCTCCTTCAGTGGATACATTGCTTAAGGACAAGTAACCGGGATCATGATTATTACTTTGAAAATACCAGTTTAGATTAGAACTAGATTCAAAATCACCATTGGATACATGCTCTGTTCCATTATTTATTGAGATATCGTCAACATATAATAGAGATTTTGAGGGTGCCGATTCTTCGACGAAACAATAAAACTGGATGTTGCTAATTCGAGTAGATGAATCGAGAGTTGTAAACACTTCTAGTAAATCGGCGTACAAATCGGTCTGAAACTGGTTCCATTGTCCTTGGACGAGAATATCAGTTCTATCAAAATATGTATAGGCATAATTTGAATAGCTATAATTTCCAGTAGACCACCAAGAGGGATCTATAAGCATATAGTAATTATAGAAATCATAGCCTGTGGAATTCTCATAGTAAATGTAGATGTATGTAGCAATTTCAGAATTCATAGTATCTGGATGAATCCAAACAGAGAGGTCCATTCCCACTCGAACATACAAACCAACATCAAGATTATTTGACACCAATGATAAGTAATCATCTCCAACAGATGGAGTGACCTCAAGACTGGCTGATCTTGATCCGGTGTGGGATTCGACATCTGTGGATATATTACCTCTTGTGAATGCATAGGCACTCGAATCCCAATCTCCTGCGGGGCGCCCATAACTATCAGCTTGCTCAAAATCCCAGTTGTTCACTCCTTCAGTAATCATAGGTGGCTCACCCATGTAATCGGAATTTATTGGGTTTTGTACAATCGATACTTCATTTGATTTCGCAGAGTCAACTGCGGGATTAACTAATGATATACCTAGCACTATTACTAGGAAAAATAGTAGTACCTTAACGCGTTCTTCCATTCCAATCTCCTCAACCAATTATTGATTCCGTACACACGGAACCTTTTTTCTTTGGACGTCTATTATGATAAGTCCTTTCATCCAGTTTTTGAAACAGCAGGTATCTTCAACAGTATATACGCTATTGTTAATTAATCAAAGCGGTAAGAATGCTACAAACAATAGAACAGAAGATAATGGAAGTAGTTGAAAAGGTCGTGCCAAGTGTTGTAAGTGTCACAACTACCACCCTTGCACGTGCCCGATTCTCACAAGTTGTCCCTGTCAAAGGACAAGGCTCTGGAGTAATCATTAGTGAAGACGGATTTATTCTCACCAATGCTCATGTTGTAGAAGGAGTCAGAGATGTGAGCATATCCCTACATGATGGCAGACACTACCAAGCTGTTGTTGTTGGAGAGTCGCGAACAAGAGATGTGGCAATCCTAAAAATAAATGCAGATAAAATAACACCAATTGAGATTGGAAAATCAAGTGAATTAAAACAAGGCCAATTTGCCATTGCCATAGGGAATCCATTAGGGTTAGGTTCAACCGTGACGTTCGGTATGGTGAGTGCACTAGATAGAACAATTCGTGGACAAAATGCTCATCTGGAAGGATTGATTCAGACATCAGCCCAAATCAACCCTGGAAATTCAGGTGGTGCGCTGGTAGATACTGATGGTAAGCTAATTGGTATGCCAACTGCCATGATTCAGTGGAGTCAGGGAATTGGGTTTGCAATTGCTATTGATAGTATCATGGATGTCTATGAAGAGCTTGTCCAAACGGGAACAATTCAAACTCCTTGGATGGGAATTGTTGGTGTAACTGTGAATGGTGCAATTGCTGAAAACTACAGACTACCTGTTGACACGGGGGCATTGCTTGTGGAGCTACCTCGTGGGCCATCATCAAAAGCAGGCCTGAAACCTGGAGATGTCATTATTGGTATTGACGATGAGGAAATAAAAGACATGGAGCATCTTAGGACATACATTCTAACAAAGAAAGTTGGAGAAAAGCTAAGAGTTAGGTTTGCTCGTGATAGAGATGTATTCGAGGTGTATGTGGCACTCTCGCCAGCACCATAATTGAAGAAAAAGATCCACCATCTCAAAATCTAGGGGCTTATATTCGGGTTGCAAACAGTTACAGGAATCTTAGACAAACTTGGACTTCCCTTAGATAATAATTTGAGAGATTATATAGGGCCTTATATACTCAGGTCCATATACCGTTCTATGAG
>JARGGA010000507.1 GCA_029210805.1 Candidatus Thorarchaeota archaeon | reverse complement strand
GAAACGGAGGGTTATGAGGGCTTGTATGGGCAAGATTGATATACTGGAGGGGCTATTGCAAAAGTAGATCCCGCATTTTGGGAATTGTAGACTCGTATTCTATTTAGCCCCATAATAGTCTAAATGTACCAGAGTTAGAGAACCCACTGAGGAGCAACTTAAGTTACAAATCAGACGAAAAGATGGATTATCTTTTCCGCTCGTCAATGAATTATCAATGAGCTTATTCAACGAGGTCCTTCGCGATTCTATCATCTCGAAGCACTGCTAGCCTATTGTGCCGGTGTAGAACCTCATGGTCTTCAATATATGGCCGTTTTGAAATCTCTCTCCTGATATCGATGAACGCATTCGGCGGATTATGAAAGAAAACAACCCGCTTTGGCGTTAGGCTATCGAAGAACTCCATCAACTGATCCCTATCAGGATGATAATTGAAGATTTGATGGGATTCAAAGTCCCAGTTTAGCACCCTGCAGTTCACCTGCAGCTTGTGATACGTATTATCATCCTCTAAACCGACTTCAACTATCCTTCTTCCTGCTACGAGGTCCTGAGTGCCACTGCTTCTTGGTGCTCCAATCACTGCAATCAGATTGTCTTCTCCAGCAAGTGCAGTTTGTAATGCTTCAAATCTATCAGGGCTAAGCTTTCCATGCAGCCGGGCATCCATACTCACGACACATCGGCTCTTGATGGCGTTCTTCAATCCTATACCACCAAGATGAGGGTATTCAGCCTCTAGCCTGCGAATCATTGCTGAATGAAATGGGTCTGCGTGGTTCTCTATCCTTTCTCTAATAATTGGATCTAAATCATCTGCCCTGTCCCTCAAAATACACATCTGTTCCCAGGTTGCGGAATCAAAATAAAATGGGATTCTCCCACCCTCTTTATCGATAAGCCCTTGGCGAATTATAAAATATGTGATGATAGCACCAACATTGTGGTCGGAGAGAAGCAAGGTGACACCGCCTCTGTTGTAAGTGTCCAGAATATCGATATAGAGTCGTGCTCTGGTCGATGATTCTTTTGGAAATTCAAGGTCAGCAGCAGAACCATCACAAATCACCACATCCGGTTTGACCTTCAATGTCCTCAGAGCACTTCGACCTGATGCAATTGGTTCGAACTCTAATAGGTTGAAGTCCCCTGTATAGAGCACTGAATAGTCTTCCAATTGAAAGAGGGTCATAATTCCCCCGGGATAATGGCCAGCCTGAAGAATTTTGATTGAAAAATCCGAGTCGAACTCCAATGTTTCTCCATAGGTCACGAATACAATCTTTTCTAAGAGCTTGGAGAATTTCCTATCGAGCAATTTGGATGCCTTTTCTAGCTGCTTTGATTCCTGTTCCTCTCTACTCAGGGCATTGTAATCATCTTCTTTCTCCAGCTCCTTTTTAGTTATCTCAACGATCTCCTGATATTCCCTGCTTCTTGCCAAGCCTAATTCTACAGTTGCTCTAGTGGTAACTATAGGAGCGGTACATCCATGTTTCTCATAGAGGTCGACCAATCCTTGAATATGGTCGGCATGTGCGTGTGAAATAACAACCATATCCAACTGAGATGGATTGATGTTGTCAAGAAGGTCTGAACATTCCATGCTTCTTTCAGAAGGCCAGAAAAAGCCAGCATCCAGCAATATACGCAACCCTCCAAGTTTAAGTTTCATGCTACTCTGCCCCCCTTCTACAAGCTGTTTTGCAGAAGCCCATTTATTCATCTTGTTTGCCTTGAGCTTGAACGGTTTTGGGTGAGTTGCAATTTTTTCTTTTTTGTCAAGCCAACACGAGATGAGCTCTCTGGGAAGTGGAGGTCCAGTAATGTAAAGATACACGCCGAATTCTTTCGCGTAACGCTCGATGTGGTTGAACAATGTCGTCCCCCTTCGAATCCGAACTTGGACAACCGGATATTTGTCAAAGTTCTTCATGATTAGAAAACTATGGATGGAGTATTTGTCATCCGCTGGAATCTCATTGTCCGCCCATACCGCCTTAATCAGATTCTCGAGTGTGAAGGAACTTCGATCATGCTTCTCCACAATCGCTTGAATTATGGTTTCATAGACCTTAGTTGGTCTCCAATCCCAGTCTTGGTATGCCACTCTAATTACATATCTCTTGTTTTTAATCTTGAAATTCATTAGCAATGATTTGGCACATTCGGTGCATTTGTCAATACTCTCAGTTTTCTTGTAACAATAGGGGCATATGCTTTCAGCTTTACTCACAAGGTCCACCACATTGCTGACTTAATTTCAGAATATTTGTTTGTTATGCGTATTAGTTGTCGAGAGTTTGGAAACTTTCCTTGCTATTCTCTATTAGAGTTTGCTTCTTACAATATAGTAGTGGTGAATCGTAATATGAGAAGTGGACATAACGAGCACGATGATACGGTACGAGTTGATGAAAACACTGTATATAGTATCACACTAGGAGGATCACTCATTGAGATCATGAAACAACTCGCGGAAGAGGAAACTCTTGTTGA
>JARGGA010000506.1 GCA_029210805.1 Candidatus Thorarchaeota archaeon | reverse complement strand
CGCATACTTCCGAACATCAAACAAATCTCACAGTTGGGAGGAGATGTAAATGGGATGTGGACCAAAGTTAGGAAAACGCAGATCAAAATCAAAGACAGGCTCTAAGATATATACATCAAGTGAATCAAGAGAGACCTCCTCACTTGTGATGCCACGCGTTCCGCAGAAATGTTCCAATTGTAATGCAATTATTAATGCTCCCGAAATAAAATGGGTCGGACCTGGTAGTGTGGAATGTCCATACTGTGGTTCAAATCTCGCTGTGAAATTTGAGAAAATAGCGTGAAAAGAGATAAGAATGAGTCATGTTAATCGAACAATCATTGGTATGACGTCGACTTCCATACATGGCATAAACCAATCCACAACTTACTCCATTCTATTGAGCTGTACTTGCATCTAAAGCAACCATTATAAGATTGAATGGATGGGATATACTTAACAATAGAAAATATTAATTGGGATTTATCGGAATTGGGATTTTCCAAGAAATGAATATCTATTGAGATCTCAACTGGAGGAACTGAATTTGAGTAAAGAAAAGAAGGGCAAAGAACTTCGTCTTAGTATCGATGGAATGACCTGTGACAGCTGTGCCATACATGTTAGAACTGCCCTCGAACGTGTGTCAGGAGTGGAACTAGTCGAACTCCAAAGCTGGACAGAGGGATCTGCAAGAGTGGTTACCGTCGGCAATGTGCTCGACAAGCTGCTGGAGGATGCAGTAAGACAAGCGGGATACAAGGCCTCAGTTGAATCAAGAAAGGATATTGTAGGAAGACCTATTTTTCCAGTGATGCCCAAATCAAGTGGGTACGATCTCGTAGTGATTGGTTCTGGAAGTGCAGGGATTGCAGCCTCGATCAGGGCAGCAGAGCTTGGATACAAGGTCGCCCTTATTGAACGAGGTGTGGTGGGAGGAACTTGTGTCAACATAGGGTGTGTGCCTTCAAAAGTCCTCATCAGAGCGGCAGAGGCGTATCATTCTGCAAAGCACACTCAGTTTCAAGGCATTAATACAAGCGCTGGTGAGTTGAACTGGAAAGATATCATTAAACAGAAGAATTCGTTAGTTGCTCAACTCCGGAAAGAGAAATACATCGACGTCATAGAGCATTACAAGCCTAACATCACACTTCTGAAGGGGGCGGCCAAATTCTCCAGAGAAAACTCAATCCTGTTGGATGATGGTACAACACTCAATCCCTCCAGGATAATAATCGCTACAGGCGCACGACCCAAGTTTCTGAAGATACAGAGCTTGACCGATACGAGTATCCTTACAAGTACAACTTTGATGGATGTCGAAACGCTTCCCGAATCATTGATTATTATCGGTGGTCGCAGCATAGCCCTTGAACTGGGTCAGGCATTCCTGAGATTTGGCACAAAGGTCACCATCTTACAACGAAGTGAGACCATCATTCCTGATAACGAACCCGAGGTCATTGAAGCACTGACTGAATACCTAACTGCAGAGGGTATGAGGATCATTACCGGCGTAGAAGTGAAGTCCGTTACAGGTGAAGCAGAGAAGACTGTTACTGTTCAGAAGGAAGGGACTACTCAGGAATACCACGCGAGTGAGATCCTGATGGCAGTTGGAGTTGCTCCAAATACCGATGATATGGGTCTTCATGATGCAGGAGTTGAACTAGACGAGTCGGGCTTCATCAAGATCGATTCGCAAATGAGAACCAGCAATCAATCAATCTTTGCAGCTGGCGATGTTACCACGATGCCAAAATTTGTTTATGTTGCCGCAGCCGCTGGAGGTATCGCTGCTGAAAACGCTTTGAAGAATTCTAGTAAGAAACTGGACCTTTCTGTAATGCCTTCTGTATTGTTCTCGTCACCTCAAATTGGGGCAGTTGGGATGTTGGAATCTGAAGCCAAGAGAGCTGGATATGACATTAAGGTCAGTATATTACCCCTCAAGTATGTTCCTAGAGCATTAGTAGCACATGATGTCAGGGGACTGATTAAGCTGGTTGCTGATAAAAAATCCAACATATTACTAGGTGCTCAAGTTCTTGCAGAGGAGGCTGGAGAGATTATTCAGACTGCAGCAATGGCAGTCCTCATGGGTCAGAAATACGGATTCACAGTGACTGATCTCCAGCAAATGCTCTTTCCATATCTAGTACAGGTTGAAGGAATCAAACTTGCTTCATTAGCATTCGATAAGGATGTGACCAAGCTTTCGTGCTGTGCTGGATAGTCACATTGGAATTGGTGCATTCCAGATATCTGAGAGAAAGATCCAGCGCGGGATTCCCTGTTCGAATCCAACTCTAACCGCTTGGTTCCAAGAAATCGAGGAAGGGTGGCACGCCCTTTCTCGCAAGATCATCAATTCTCCTTTTCAGCACAGGATCTTCTCCCAGTGCCTTTACTAATACTGTGAGTAGTGTTTCGATATTTCCTAACTCAAACTTCGGACTTTCAAGCTCACCTTTCTCTCTCACATCCTCATGAAGTGTTTTACCTGAAGCTGGAGCGTGGCAATTCATA
>JARGGA010000032.1 GCA_029210805.1 Candidatus Thorarchaeota archaeon | reverse complement strand
CAAGGAACATAATTCATGTTCATTCCGGACCCAGTACCGTTGCTGGGCGGACTGCCTAGACTCAATGTCTAGGTTTGTCTAGTTTACAATCAACGGTTCGTCTTTGGTACTCATTACAGTGAGGTATGTCCCAGAGGTGAGAAGGGAGATGCACATCGTTCTACATTTTTGGCGCAGATAACCAGAGAGATGTTCGATGGGGCAAGAGAGGTGGATTGGGTTCCAATTACAGGATATACAGGATAATCTATGGGGGGTATACTCCACCACTCAGTCCATGCTCACTGCGGCGTTGCTTCCCTCAATTACGAAACTCAACCCTCCTACCACGATTGGCTCCGATGAGGAACTTGCCTTATCTCAATATCAAGTCGAACATTGAGGAACATTCCATAGTAATATAACTGGTTAACAATACCTAAGTAATCGCATGTTCGACCTTGGAAAGACTCGGGAGTCATACAAAATAATGAAGGAAGTTATCGCATATGTCAAAGGATAGCCTAATTCTCGTTACCCAGAACGAGCACAAACTCAGAGAATTAACACCTCTCTTCGAGGAATATGGAGTTAAACTGGCTTCAACAACAATTCCAAAGTTGGAGATCAGATCAAACGATGTTGAACGTGTCGCTTTAGAAGCTGCTAAAATCGGTTTCTTTGAAGCAAAGCAGCCTGTTGTGCTCGATGATACAGGGCTCTATATCGATGCATTGGAAGGATTTCCGATGTCGTACGCGGCTTTTGTACTCAAGACCCTCGGAACGAAAGGCATTCTGAAACTGATGGAAGGTATCAAGGATAGGAAAGCTAGATTTGTGACAGCTGTAGGTTTCTCTGACGGTGAGACCCTTGCAACTTTCAAGGGGGTCATGGAAGGCTCAATCGCGGAGAATGAAGACGGTGAGGAAGGGTTTGGATACGACCCAATTTTCATACCAGAGGGAGAGTCAAGAACGTATGCCCAACTAAGTTTTGAAGAGAAAGTAAAGATATCCCATAGAACCAGAGCATTCAGATCATTCCTCGAGTGGTACACAACGGGCTGTTGACAATCCTTAAGACAGAATGAATTACTCACTGGAAGTGGTGGTAAACCATGTCCGTCAGTGAAGCAACCCTCAAAGCTCTAAAAGAACTTGGACTCACTGAATATGAGGTACAAGCCTATGTGGCTCTTGTTGATGGAGGACAGATGTCTGCCACCGATATTAGCTCCAAATCAGGTGTACCATTTTCTCGCGTGTACGATGTGTTGGGTAGATTGGAAGATAAAGGATTCATCCAGATACAGAGAGGGAGACCCACGATGTACACGGGAAAGGCCCCGACAGAAGTGGTTCATCTTGTACGACTAGCAATGGAAGAGAAGATAGAGAAATCAAGCAAAATAGTTGTGGAAGAGCTCCAACCACGATTCGAGAGAGAAACACAGGCAACCACGAGAGACGTCTGGCTACTCCACGGGAGACCGAACATCATCGCTAAAAGCCTTGAAATGATTTCGGGTGCAAGAGAAGAGATACTTCTCAATCTGCCAAGTCTTGATATGAGTGTGATTACAGATGACGAAGATACAGGGGACCTAACAGATATCATAGAATCTGTTCTACGACATAGAGTAGCAAAGATATCCATTCTGACTTCATCAGTTCCAGACAACCTAAAGGATATGATTCCTGAAGGAATTGAGATACGGTGTAGACCAGCATATGGGGCAGGTCTCGTAGTAGATAGACGAGAGACCTTAATCATGCTTGCAGGTAGCGATTCAGAGAGCGGATTTCTGGGAGTGTACTCTAGTGCGTCAGTATTTGCTGACATGGCGAGCGCGTATTTCGATAGCTTATGGAGTCAATCAGAATCAGTTTAGACTCGCACCCTAAAAAGTGGCGACTTAAATTCAAAGAAGCAGATCAATAGTCGAAATAACTTGTATTACTATCAGTGATATAGGCAGAATTCTTGGAGGACAATACTGCTGACTGTAGCAAAGAAGGGCGAGAACCCAATGCCAAAGGATGATGATTCTGAAGTATATTCCAAGCTCTCACACTCTGCAAAAGCAGTCTTGAAAATACTTCAACGCGTAGAACAGAATCAAGCTCCAGATCTTTTTCAAGAAGACCCTGAACTACAGGAACTCCGCAGATGGGTATCCACGTACCGAGGCGGAATCTATACCAAGACATTGCGTAGGCTGAGAACACTTGTTTCACGTGGTTTTGTGCAAATAATAACTCAAGGGGATTTGCTCGGGATTATCAAAGAGATATGGGAACAGAATATATCAAGACTCACTGAAACAGAACTCAATGTGTTGGAAGGCTTACTTCAGAGCCCAGACCTCTCTATGAAGGAACTTGCCAAACATATCAAAATCACATACAACCGAACGCGACGAGCTCTTGATCACCTGAAGTCCACAGGTGTGTTGCGTCGAGAAGGAAGGGTTGATGCGGCCTCCTTGGGATTAGATCGATTATTAATTATCCAGACCAACCCGACTGGTGTTGTTAACAGCCCGTATGTGACTCGGGCGCTCTACGTGGATGGATCAACTAGGAGGGTTTTCCTAAAACTGCTCATTCCTTCAAGACATCGCAATGCATTCATGGGCACCATCAAAACGATAAGATCACTGAGCGATAGTACCAAAGTGTACGCACTATCTGCAGGGTTGCCCCGCTTCGGCAGAGCATACTATTCTTATTCAAAAAGAAAGTTCGAATTCGACAAGTTGCATTTCAGACTAATGCTACGAGCTGGGGGTATGGATGATCTGACTTTGGGCGAGTTCAATGTAGGAGCGATTAAATTTCCAAATCGGTTCAATTCTTCAGAAACCAAAATTATTGAGTCGCTTATTGATGACTTCGATTTGACAGCACAGGAAATTGCAAAGAACACAGGACTAAGTGAAAGCACTACATTCCGAAAAAGAGCAAAAATCGTAAATTCAGGGATTGTGAGACCACGGCCAAAGATCGCAATACCAAATCTCTCAGACCGTGTCTGCGGAATTTTTGGCGGCGAAGCAGCAGCAACAATTATTCCAGCATGGTCCCAATTGCCCTGCACCACGACGTCGATGATCACCAATCTTGAAGATGCTTCTGAGAAGAAGATAATATTCACTACGGCTTTGCCGGCTGGATCGGCACGCGACCTCTTAGATGTGATTCAATCCGAGAAATCCAAAATCGATGACATAGAAGTTTGGGAAGTGGCTGCAGGTGCAAAGAACAATTTGCCAGTTAGCGCTTTGTACGACACGGACAGAAAACAGTGGGAATTCGATTATTCATTCCTAGATGTACGTTCTTTCAGTATTTGCCGCAATGAAGCAAGCAGAACAGATATCCCACTTGATCTATCATAGGACCTTCTGTCCATAACCCATATCTATGAAGATTATTCTCAGGGAGGTGATAGTTGATGGTTGAACTTGTGATTCTAGGTAGCGGTGGCTCCATTCCTACACTCAAGAGAAATCACCCAGCGTATTTAATCAGACACGAGGGATGGAACCTCCTCTTTGATTGTGGGGAAGATGCTCAAAGGAGGATTGAACCGTATGGGAATAACAGAAAAATGGCTATTTTCATTTCGCACAATCACGCTGACCATATGCTGGGAATTCCAGGAGTGCTACTCAGATTCTCACTCTTGGGCAGAATCAAGCCTATGAGCATCTATGCACCCGCAGAATTGATAGAGTTCATCAAAGTGGCGCAGAGCACAATCCATCTTGGAACGACTTTCGAGGCAACTGTATACGGGGTTGAACCAGGAGTGGTATTCTCAGAGAAGGATTTCTCAGTCAGAGCATTTGAGGTGGAACATAGAGGGAAAGCGTTTGGGTATGAATTCACATACCAGAAGCCAACAGGTACATTCCTGCCAGAGAAAGCGAAGGAACTCAATATTCCCAAAGGAAAACTATGGTCTAGACTGGCAAAAGGGGAAAATGTGCACCTAGAGGATGGGCGACAAGTTCGACCCGAAGATGTTTCATTGCATCCAGAGAAAGGACTCAAAATTGTGTACTCTGGAGATACAAGACCTTGTGATAATGTGAGAGAGGCGGCCAAGGACGCGGACATCCTTCTTCACGAAGCTATGTACACGGAGGAACACTCAGAACTAGCTGCGGAAAGGGGACACTCAACAGCAAAGGAAGCTGCAACTATTGCATCTGAGTGTAATGTTGGACTTCTCATTCTTACACATTATAGTCCCAGATATGAAGATGGTGAAGTAATCATTCGTGAGGCGAAAAAGTACTTCCCTAATGCAGTACTTGCAAGAGACCTCATGAGTGTCAAACTAAACCATGATGGCAATACGGAAATAGTGACTCCGAAGAACTAACGCAAAAGCCTGAATGCTTTTCGAGGATAGTGTCTTAGTAATCTCATGGTCAAGTCCATCCTGATCTTGGATATTGATCTTGTTCCCAATACCAGATCAATCATCTGGTCTTGAAGAATCAAATCATTCTCAGCCAGCTCGCAAATAAGCTCAATCTTCTTCTCTGATTTGAATGCAATATTAGATACAAAATTAGCCGCACTAAACTCGGCATTCATCTCTTTCTTGAGTCGGTCCTCATACATTCTAACATGGGGCGGATTCTTATCTTTCACTGCTTCAGATGCCACGTGTCCCGCTATAATTCCAGACCGGATTGCATAATGTATGCCTTCTCCCGTTATCGGTGAAACTAGCCCTGCAGCATCACCAACTAGCATTGTACGACGGGTTGAAAGTCGTTTGTCCAATCTTCCAAGAGGGACTCGATATGAACTCTGAAAGGAAAGGTCAAGCTTGATTCCCTTTTCTGTTTCAAACTTCTTCACAAATTTCTTCCAAGCTGTTCTTAAATCAAGAACTTGATGTTTCATCTTGTACCCAATTCCTAAACTGATTTCATCTCGTTTAGGAAAGCACCAACCATACCCATGCTCTACAGCCCATGGATACATCTCAATTGCAGCATTTTCATATGTTCCATCTGAGGAGAGGATGCGGGCTATTTCCTTTGGAGGTAGTGGAATATCAGCTGCAATACAAAGAGCAACACGATCAGGTGGCCATTTATTTCGTATTCCAACGGCACGAGCAATTGTACTGTTGACACCATCAGCTCCTACTAGTAGATGTGACTTGAAAGAGTCTCCATGGGAAAGCACTCTAACTCCGGATCGAATCTGCTCAATCGATTGAACCTTCACTCCTTCTAGGACAGTTACTCCTGCTTCCATGGCTTTCTGAATCAGGAAATGGTCGAATTCATTACGTTTAATCAAATAACCCTTAGCATCTTCTTTGTTAACTACAACTTTTCGTCCGGATGGGGCATAAACTATCGCATGGTGCAGCTCCAGATGGATAATCGAGGATATGTCGAAATCTAAGGATTCAGTCACTCTCGGACTAAGTGCACCGCCGCAAAGTTTGGTTCGTGGGAATTTCTCCTTTTCAAGTAATAGTACATCAAGTCCTTTGAGAGCAGCTGATCTAGCGCACATTGATCCTGCAGGTCCACCACCAACGACAATGAGGTCATACACATCTCAAGACTCCGAGCTAACTAGAACAATGGTCAACATCGTTAAATTGATGTTGTTTTTCATTCTTTCTAGATGGTTCTCTATGTCTGAAAAGAAGAAGGTCGCCTTAATTGCAACGGGCGGAACAATTGCGAGTATAACTGATGAGAAAACTCATTCTCTGCGTCCAGGTCTTCGAGTTGACCAGCTCCTGTCTTCTCTTCCAAAGGGTATGAGTGATATCGAAGTCATTGAGAAGAATCTATTGCAGATGGATTCTGCCAATCTGCAGCCACATCATTGGCAGGAAATTGCAACAGCAATAAAAGAAGTTAGTGAAGAAATCCCTGACCTCTCAGGTATTGTGGTTACTCATGGAACTGACACAATGGTCTATTCATCTTCGGCAATAAGCTTCATGATTCAGGATTTTGGGAAACCTATTGTTTTTACGGGTTCTCAAATTTCAGCAATAGTGCCTTGGTCAGATGGACCAAGGAATCTGCTTGATGCAATCCGAGTAGCTGCTTTTGCCGACCTAAGTGAAACCTGTATTGTATTCAATGGAGAGATACACAGGCCTACTAGAACTAAGAAAACGCGTTCGAATGCATATGATGCCTTCGATACCATGGATCCCCGACCACTCGGGATACTGGCACGAGATATTGTCCTATATGAGGGCAGAAGAAAAAGACATAATCTTGTTCCTAGATTCGATACGAGAATCGATGATAGAGTGTTCCTGTTGAAAGTATTCCCAGGAATCCCTCCCGGGATTCTGACCAAGATTGTTGATATGGGATATCATGGAATTGTCATTGAAGGATATGGAGAGGGCAGTATTCCAAGTGAAGAAAACGCTCTTACAAATGGTATCAGCCAAGCTGTCAGAATGGGATGTTTCGTGGTTGTTAGCTCTCAATGTACGTATGGAAGGACAGACCTCTCAGTCTATGAGGTTGGACGATCTGCCAGAGATGTTGGAGCCATGGGAGCTCAAGATATGACGTCAGAAGCAGCTGTGGTGAAACTTGCATGGGTCCTAGGTCATACACGCAATCCTGACGACGTTCGAGAAATGATGATGCGCAATTATGTAGGAGAGGTCTCTTACAAGATTGAAGAACAAGAACTGAAATGAAGATAGAAGAATAATCCAATCCGTCAGGCTTAAAACGCAACTTAAGTTTTTGACTAGATAAGCCGAGGTAGCCAAGCCCGGTTCACGGCGATAGCCTGGAATCGACGGTTGTCTTTGCGACTATCGCGCAGACAGCTATTCTCCAATAGGAGGCATGAAAGCCGACCAATTCGGTCGGTTTGGCCAAAGTTCGAATCTCATCCTCGGCGCCATTCATTTTCCAGCTCCACCTCCATCCAGATTTGTTTTAAATGGCTCAAGGTCTGAACCTCAATACCGAAAGGCCAGACCGTGCGTGCATCGAGGCATAATTAGGGTCGATGGGACTACTGAAGGGATAAAACAGTGATACATACAACTCTTCTGATTCGTACAAAAAGCAAACGAACAGTGGTCGGTTCACGTTATTGGACAATAGAGGTGCCTAGGAAAGATATCACAGAATATCTGAAGATGCGAAAAGCACTCACAGAAGTGTCTCAAGGGAGAGAAGATATTCCTCTTACGATTAATGAGAATAAATACTACAGAAGGAATTGCACCGATGATTTTCTTTTGATCTTCATTACTGATATCGATGAAAATGATAGACTGATTAACGAGAAGGTTGAAACTGCCGCTGAATCTATTGGAAGGGTCATCGAGAAGTTCCCAATCAAACATATCAAAGAAACATATGACAAGATTATTGCTCCTTTTGTACATTCCAGACTGAAAATTGCATTAGTAGGAGAAGGTGGTGTGGGAAAGACCACTACACTCAATCTACTAATGGGAAAAACGCCTCCAAAGCAATACATTCCAACTATTGCACTGGCAATGGAAACCATTGAGAATATTCATTTCGCAAATTATTCGCTCGTTATCTGGGACTTCGCAGGTCAGGAGAGATTCAGAAGACTTTGGAAATTCTATTTCAAGGGAGCAGATATTGTATTCTTGCTAACCGATTCAACTCTCAGAAATATTTTGATATCCAAAGACATGTATCAGATGATTAGACGCGATGCACCTAATGTTCCAATAGTTGTTATAGCGAATAAGCAGGATAAACCAAATGCCCTTGACGCATCTATTATTGAAAGAATAATTGGTGCTGAAACACATCCTATGGTTGCTGTTGACATAGCCTATAGGGATGCTATGCTCAAAATCCTACTCACCACTGCAGCAAAGCATGTGAATGTCGCCGTGCCAGATGTTCCAGCAGATGAGTTGCTTCGTTTTATCGATGAAGAAGACTTGGAGAAGGAGGAAGAATTAGCACCTCCTACAGGGAATTAGCTTCCCACTGAACGTATCCTCCAATCAGAACCCGGCATCATCTTTACAAATCCAAGTATCAGATTTCCTCTCTTGTCATCAAATTTGTAGACACCAAAGGTGTGTTTTTTCGATTCTTCGTCATCTCGTATTTCTAGCCATCCTCTCTCTAGATAGTTTCGGAATACAGATCTGCACTGTCGCCTAACTTGAGAGAAGAGATTACGATATCGTCTTCTCTGGGACGAGCGAATGCCCCATCTTTCATAGATGAAACTATTCGCTAATGTGTTACTGGATATCAGAGTTGAATCCTTATTTTTCTCTGATTCGAGAATAGATTCTCTGAGCTTGTTCCTGAGAACATCAGGAACCTTAGCTAGCACAGAAGGACCAATGTCGAGGGGTACGGTGTTAGGTCTATTATCATCATCACTATTTTCGCGCGGCAAGATGGTGATCTCTCCATCGATTTATGCCGCTTCTACCTTATAGGCTCCCCTCATTCTAGCTTTGCTTGATGATAAGCATTATAAGGCGTTACCAAGAGGCGAACAAGCCTCATCACTATCTGCCTGAGGTTATTTACCATGTCCGAGCAGGAATATTCACACATCGTAAGAATTGTTGGCCATGACATAGATGGTCAGGAAATTCTCCTTCAAGGCATTACTAGAATCAAGGGAGTTGGCTTGAGGATGTCTAAAAGCATCATCACACAACTGAATCTTGATACTTCAAAAAGACTGGGCTTTCTCACAGCCGAGGAAATTTCTGGTATTGAGGAAATCATAAAGAACCCAGTCAATACTTCGATGCCCGATTGGTTCGTAAATAGGCCTAGAGATAGAATGTCTGGAAAAATGCTCCATTTGCTCGGATCAGATTTAGATTTTGCTCACCGAAATGACATTGACCGCCTAAAGAGAATAAAGTCTTGGAGAGGAACAAGACATTCCTTGGGCTTGAAGGTTCGTGGTCAACACACACGCACTACTGGCAGAGGTGGTGCAGCAGTGGGTGTCTCGAGGAAGAAGCTTTAAGGTTGTGCAATAATAATGGGAGATCCAAGACGCCAGAAAAAGAAATACGTGACACCAAAGAGACCTTTCGATACAGAGAGATTCGAACAAGAACTCCAATTGATCGGTTCGTACGGTCTTAGAAACAAGAGAGAACTTTGGCGACACAAGACTGAACTCTCACGATACAGGAGAACCGCAAGGAATCTTCTTGCGATTCCTGAGAGCGAAAGAAGACTTATGGAAAGCGAATTAGTGAACAAGCTTTCACGGATTGGCGTTCTTAGGGGAGAACAACTCCTAGATCATGTCCTTGACCTTACTTTAGAAAACGTTCTTGAGCGCAGACTACAGACAGTTGTATTCAGAAATGGTCTTGCCTGTTCAATGTATCATGCAAGGCAACTAGTCACACATGGGCACATTGCTCTTGGTGACCAACGAGTTACAACACCTAGTAGATTACTGACTGTTTCTGAAGAAGAAACTCTTGGCTATAGTCCAAAATCCTCTCTAAGAGATGATTCACATCCTGCAAGAATTGCAGCATCTGATGTTGCACGAAGGGTAGCAGCGGGACCAGTAGATTTTGGTGACGATCAAGGCGAGAGGGAACCCTTACCAGGTGACGCAGGTAATAGGGGAGATGTTCAAGAATGAGTGACGATAAACCGAAATGGGGAATTGCCCATATTTTTGCATCATACAACGATAGCATTATTCACATCACAGATATCACTGGCGCAGAAACCATTTCTCGCGTTACTGGTGGAATGATGGTTAAGGCAGACAGAAACGAATCGTCCCCACATGCAGCTATGCAAGCAGCCTTCCAAGCAGCACGAGAGGCAAAGGACAAGGGTATTTTTGGCATCCATATCAGAGTTCGTGCACCAGGAGGTCATGGTCCAAAGACCCCAGGCCCAGGAGCTCAAGCAGCAATTCGTGCACTTAGCAGAGCAGGTCTTAGAATCGGTATCATCGATGAAGTTACTCCAATGCCCCACGATGGCACCCGTAAGCCTGGTGGACGCAGAGGAAGACGAGTCTAATAGAATGCTTATTTCTGCATAATCCCGATTTCAGGGATTGTGCCAAATTTCAATCAATTTAGTAGAGAAAAGGTTCTGCTTCCCAACCCTCGAATGAGGACGAGTTAGATGGCGTTGGGCACCTGGTCGAGGCAGGTAATAACCAAGTTGTAACTCACGGGGTACATGATGTTCTACTTTCTTGTGTTCTCTCTCTCTATGTCCACAGTGTGGACACTTGAATCCTTTATCTTTTCCAGCACTTTTCATTCGTCGATTGCAATGGTCACATAGTGGGTTTGAATATTCAACATGGTCCGCTAACTGATTGATTAGCATCCCTTCAACATTCAGGGTTATATCGTATGAGTGTGATTGGGGTCTAACTCCTGAATGAATTGTGAGTTTATCACCTACTCTAAGTTTCATCACATCCCAACGAAAATCGCCAGTAGGTTCGTATGCGGCACATTGAATGCTATGCTTAGAATCGGAAACCGCGAAAATGGCGTGTCCTCCTGAGATAATATGAGGGGCTTCAACAATCTCGGCAGTAAGACTTGCTGACATATATGGTCGAAGTTCATCTATTGAGAAATGATGTGAAAGATGTTCGCCAGTCCCTTGATTGGTTCTAAAGACCATCCATCTATCGATTTCTTGTGAACTTTTGATATATGATGCAGCTTCAATAACATCTTGTGGTTCTTCGCCTCGAATTCCATAGAGAACGGGATCAGGTCCATGGGGCTCAATAAGCATAGTGTCATTTGTCAAGTCAAGATTGGAAAAGGTCCGATTACCCATTTTGGCATTCATTGTTTCCACAGATGATTTCTCTACACCTCTATCTTCATGAGTTTCGCTCATCTTTCGGTACGCCAAGTACTCATACGTATGGTCTCCTTCTAGCCCATGACCGATAGCAGCAAGTGCGCCAACGAGCCCACGTCCATTACCATGCGTGAAGTAGTCAATTTGATGTTCATCAGCAATTCTAAAGGCAAGGGATTTGGGAACCGTTCGCCAAACTGCTTTCTGTGAGAATGACTTCAAAGTAGACGGTATCTCACCATTAACAATCGCCACACCAGGATTAGTATTTGGATATTTGAGATCGGCATACTTCTGAACCATTCCGGTAACAAGAGGGATGATTTCACCGATTTCATTGGAATCAATGGTGAAGTTCAGACAAACTCCTCCATTTCCACGAGTTCTGTAGGGAATGTTCGGATTTAAGCGGATGAGATGAGGATAGTCTTTCCATTCTTCAATTAGAGGCTCCAATCGCTCAACAAGCAAAGATGCAAAGTGTGTCGTGCAGCCTCCAGTAGGACTATCGATATCATCCATCCCTAGAGAAACTGATTCTGAGCCCATTGTTATTTCGCCTGACATTCTTTACAAATGGTTACTTCATTCAGTCGGTATCCACAATCTCCACAGACCAATCTTCCGCACTTGTTACATGCTCGCGATGAGAGATATTCTCCGCAGATAGTGCACTTTGCCTCTGCACAAACAGCACAGAGCCCCTTCTCATTAGACATACATCTTGAACACACTAGTGACTTACATAGAATACACTCAGTTAGCGATGCATCACCTGTGTCGCAGAACTCACATACCGCAGGCGTTTCCAATACCATCTTGCTCATCAGTACATCAAACCCATAGCAACACACAAATCTGTTGCGTATGAACCACATTTCAGAGATGCCAGACCCTGAGAAAGTCCCGCGAATTCTAATCTATCATGCAAATCAGTGTGATCCAAAGAAATGTACAGGAATACGGTTAGGAAGACAGAAGCGAGCAGAAATTATTAGAGACCTCAGAAAATCGCCAAGAAGTGCAGTTGTACTCAACCCGGTTTCCGAAACAGCATTATCACGAGAAGATAGAGAGAATATTCTGCATTCCGGATTAGTAGCATTAGACTGTTCGTGGAAACAAGCTGAAGAGATATTCCAAGCTTCGAAATATGGTTCACAACGTGCCCTGCCCTACCTTTTGGCAGCAAATCCAATCAACACATACAAACCTGTGAAACTGTCTACTGCTGAAGCATTGGCCGCGGGTCTTTTCATTGTTGGATTTCCAGAGAAGGCAGAAGATCTTATGTCAGTATTCAAGTGGGGACATTCATTTCTAACGCTAAACAAAGAATGGTTGGACGCGTACGCCGAATGTGAAACAAGTACCCAGGTTGTAGCAGTTCAAAAAGAGATAATGAATGAGCACACAAAATCCGATGATTGAAGTTGGCCATTGAAGATATCATACTCTCCGTTTCCGAACCTCAAGAAGGATTATAGCAACGGTAATGAATAGAGCCCCCACAATGACATATACAGCAGGGTCCGGAGGTTCGGGAGGTATTGGCTCCGGAGAAATTAAGATTGATTGAGTGTCAACCTTCACATTATCCAAGTGGTCGCCCGGCGAATATGCTCCAAACACGAAATATGCTGATGTGGTGATATTCGTATCCTCAACACTCATGATTTGGGAGTCGTTCAGGCTGACCGTAAACAAACCATCTTCAGTCCGTAAAACTTCAACATGATTCCAGAATGTTTCATTTGTTGTCACACTGGAAGCAAGTATTGTCTCCCAACGGTCCACTACTCTGAATAGTCGAAACATGTGGGTGTCACCGTCCACCAATCTAGCAAAACGATATCCCGTTACATTACGATGGTTGGGACTGGACGCTACGAACCACACGCTTGGAGTATATCCCCCAATATCAAATGACCAATTTCCGTTTGACCCAGAACTCTCATGGTACACGGTTGCAAGGGCAGGCCACAAAAGTATCCATTGACCTGTAAGAGCACCATCTACTATTCCAGACCCTCCACCCTCGATAGTCCAATCTTCAAAGTCCCCATCATCGAAGGCATCTTCCCATACCACGGAGATTTGTGCGGCGCCATATTCAATGAAGGATGTGCTGACAATAACTACGCTGAGAGTAACTACTAGTAGGTTCTTTATCCAATGTTTTGGAATACTTACCGGCACTGAACACTCCCAACCGGCTATAACCATATCATTGCTGACTTATTGCTATTTGGTATGCCACGGAATATTGAAAGGAGAATTAGAAATGGCCTTGGTCCAAAGAGTAACCCCAATTTTGTTCCATTTCGATTCGTTGCCGATTCGAAGTCTTGCAACATCAGACTGTGCTCTCTACCCTACATCTTGGACCGACGCCTCAGCGATGTATTCTTGAGATTGCTCAACCAGTGATGGGCCGTTTCAACCCCTCCTTGCTAGTCCTCAGCGTCTTTGAGCGCCGCATCATCGTCATATCTAGCAAGGTGGTATCGTTTCTGTTCCCAGAGCGAGACTCTCGCCTCCCTGCTTTCACAGGACTGGTGTCGGTTAGAGTCGGGAGTTTCCTCAGCTGCCAAAGGCTACCGTCAGTTGCGCTTTTGCTCCAAGGCCAAAAGAAAATGGACCATGAATGATAATAAAGTTCTCGTGTGGGTCACTCCGATCGGTCCTTCTTTTTCCACATTGAAGGATATCTATCGCGTTCCATCAGAACGCGTTCGGTTCGGGCAATAATCCCGGTTTTAGCCTTCGCAATTCGATCACTCGAATCTTCGCTTCTTCCCAGTGCAATGGCCTCACCCTTTAGTGTCTTAATGGCGATGAGATCTCCTTTCCTAATTCCGCTATGAAGACTTACAACTCCAGCTGCAGCAAGATCTGCACCATGACAGATTGCTCCTACAGCGCTATCTCGAATCCTAATCTCAGCAAGATGTTCAAGAGCGGCCTCGGGTGGTAGGAGATATTTCCTAAGCTCAGTTTCATCCTTATCTTCGACCCAAAATTGGTATGCATCCTTGAGGTCATAGAGAGTACAAACACGTTCGTCTTCAGTGAATTTTCCTACACGACTCCTCCGAAGCTCGCGCATATGTGCGCCAACACCCAGAACCTCTCCAATATCAAAACAGAGTTTCCGAATGTATGTGCCTGCTTGGCATCCTACTCTGAATAAAACTAATCGCCCCTTGATTTCAAGGATGTTATTGTAGTAGATCTCTCTAACACGAAGAACTCGTTTTACAGAAGAACGAAGAGGCGGCTTCTGGTATATTTTTCCCACAAACTCTGCAACAACTCTCTTGATTTCAGTTTCATCTACGAGGTCATGAAGTTCCATCACACAAACGTACTCCTTCCCCGCAGGAAGCAAAGCTTGCATGACTTTAGTTCCGTTCCCAATCCCTGTAGGCAGTATTCCGGTTACAGCAGGATCCAGTGTTCCAGAGTGTCCGGCTCTATCAGAATTCAGTATCTTGCGAACCCAAGTTGCCACTTCATGGCTAGTTGGTCCAGCAGGTTTGTCAAGGGCAACAACACCATTCTCTAGAAGATACTCAATTGGCAGAGCTGTGAGGTCTGAAAAACCATAGTCAG
The DNA here is from genome assembly GCA_029210805.1 of Candidatus Thorarchaeota archaeon. Taxonomy (GTDB): domain Archaea; phylum Asgardarchaeota; class Thorarchaeia; order Thorarchaeales; family Thorarchaeaceae; genus MP5-2226. Next base: position 3,617 of record JARGGA010000032.1, on the reverse strand, counting down.
GATTAGTAGAATCTTCAACTCGAATCAGCGTATCCCGGGGCATATCTGCAGGCAGTGTTCCTTTCATCATTCATACACCGGCCGTTCAGTGCCCCCGGGTACTCAGCTCTATTCGCTAAGGCGAATCTTTGCTCTAAATTTGGTGGTAAGGTCTGCTTCATCTAGTGCCTTCTCGACAGCCTTATCATCAGCACCACTAGAAATAGAAAGTTTTGTTTCCAATGGTTCAAGATGACGAATATTGCAAGGTCTTCTTCGCACACCGCTGATATGCTTAGGTCCTGTTACAACTACAGTTTTGTCATCTTTCGCTTCAACAATAATACAATAGCTACCTGTTTCGCGACCCATTGTCTTGACACAGATGCGTCCTACTTCGTACAATGTCATTTTCTATACACCTCAACCCATTCGAGGTCTGGCGAGCATCACAAGTCACCTCAGATGTTCATCCCGTCGAAGGGGAGAATTAGATTTTCGACCAGAAAGTAGCAATAAGAGCCTTGCGCTTCGACGTTATTTGGAATCTTCTTCGAAGAGCTTGGTAAGTGCAGTGGCAATGATTGAAGTAACACCATCAAGGTCGTATTTCTCGGTATTGATGACGAGATCATATATTGAGAGGTCAGTAACATCGTAATTGTAGAATTCTTTGTATCTAGCACGCTCAATCATTTCGCGTGTTTCAGTTTCATGCAAAGCGGCCTCATAGCTTACATCATCCCTAGCAGCAATCCGTTTCACTCTGGTTCTGAGTGGTGCCGTAAGAAGAATCTTGAGGTCAGCATAATCACCTGACATCCATGCAGCGAGCTGGCCATCGAGCATCGCATTGCCTTTGACTGCCTCTTCTTTTATTCTACCGTCTAACTCACGATCGATGTTCTCATCCTCTTCAGCAATTCGACTGAATTCTTCTAGAGTCATACCTCGCTCTGCTGCAAGTTGTCTGAAGATACCTCCTGCAGAAACTCTTCTTAGATTGAAAAGCTTGGAGATATTGTCAGCTGCAGAGCTCTTTCCCGTTCCGTGTAAACCACCTATCGTAATAACGCGGTTCATCTTACAGGTCTCGAACCTGACGGGTTATTCCCCGGCGAAGTGCTTTGGATGACACCATCCCACCATAAGGGCGGTTAGGACGCTTGCTTGAACGACTTGCCTGACGGCTGAGTCCAGGCTTTGTTTTCTTGGATAATGCGAGCTTGTTTCCACTAATCGCACATACGCCTCCTGAGCTATAGTACTTTTGACGATGAATTACTAGTCGACCACCTGGAGTCTTTACTTTGCGATTTGCTCGGCTTCGTGTTAGCATACCTGGCCTCATTGATTCTCACCAATTCTTGTCCTCGACCCTTCGGTATGTGCTTAAAAAAGCAGCGATGTCGCACCAAGAAGCTCAGGTCATCCCAATATGAAGTCAGGAGGGCTAAGTGCAAAGAATACGACAACTATGGATAGGATAATTCCTCCTAGAATCAATTTGGGTCCGGTGATTTTCCCAACTTTGACACCTACAAACATCAGGATTGCACCAACTAATACTACAATCCTTGAAGCAGATGCCCCGATGAAAAGAAGAAAACCCCAGATGTCTTTGAAATATTGCAGAATCATTTGAGTGAACTCACTCAATGGTGAGAGTGTGGTCAAAAGGGTCATTATAGCTCAAAATGAATACTATCTCGTATTATTAAATGAAGGAATGTGAGTGGATTTCGATATTGAAATGGTTTTCTGAAAATAAGTATCTACAAAAATTGATTCGAAAAAGAAACAGAAGTGGCCCATCTCAGGCCACGTTATGTCATTGACATCTGAGTACCAAGAATTCTCTGAACAATACCGCTCAGGCCAAGTCCTACCAAGAAATAGAATCCCCAAAACGTCATTCCAAAGCCTCCTGGTACAGCATAGCCAATCATATTCTCTAGGAATGGTAGTAGTTTGGTCACATTGAATGGAAGAACAACCACTATCCTGTCTAGTCCGGTAGCAGGATCATTGTAGAAGATACGTAGAAGACTGAAAACAAGTATCATTGGAATCATGAGGAATATTTGGGGTTTGCAACGATCTGTCATCATCTCACGCTGGATTCGATCGATGTATGCCTTACGTCTTCTCACCTTTTTCAAGAGCTTGGCATTTTGTGTCTTTTCTGCTTCCTTTTGCATCGCCTGATGTTGTTTGACTTCAGCTTGGTACCTCTGAAGACGTTTCATATCAGTAAATCGTCTTGTCAAGAGCTGACTGATAGTGGTCGTAGTTACCGAAACTGATACGATAAGTACTGCAGCAAGTGGCGGGTTTGCAAAAATGGCAAACGCCTGGAACAGCCACGCTGTAAAATCGGCGATGAAATCCTGCATGTATATTCTACTCCATCAAAGTTTCTGCAAGTTGTGCTGAAGCTTCTTCCACCATACCCTGTTTATTCTTGATGATTCTTACGGTCGCACCTGTTAGGGTACCTCCGGCTACTGCCGCAGCTCGGCACATCTGCTGATGAACCTCGATATCATCGACCATTTGAGCATCACGTGCACGTGTGGCATCATCGACCCGACGCAAAGCAATCTTTTCAGGATCAGCCTCAACAAGGACAATGGTTTTTGGTGAAATTGCTCTAATCACCCACTCAGGTAATCCGATTAGGAAGCCATTATTCGTTTGAATCAATGTATGAGTGTCAACAATGACTCGCGCGGTCTTTCCCTTTTCAGCGATGGCTTCACCTGCAAGTCGTTGATTCTCTCTCTGAATTGCAGTGGGCAATTTGCGCATCTCATCTCGGTCTTTTACTTGTCCGTTCTTTGTTGCCACTTCAAACATCTCAGTTCCGAAGTTGAGAACCTTGACCTCCTCGCCATGCTTCTCCTTTACCAGTTCTACAGCGGTGTTAATCACTGTTGTTTTACCAACACCAGGTATACCAGTAACAATTACTACGTTTCTTGATTCACTCATAGAGATGTTCACCTTTCAGCCTAAGATTGAGAGGGGTCCGAATGAGGAGGTTATATACGTTCTGTACAGACCACTGCCAGTGTCATAAATAGTATTAATAGAGAAATCTTAGTGTGCCAAACGGTGTTGGGTTGACAGTAGAAGTATACAAGGTACTAGTCATAGGACCACCAAATGCAGGGAAGACTTCACTGGTTACTAGATTCACTGAATCAGACTTCGAAGAATCCTATGCTCCGACAGTTGGATTAAGTGTGAAGGTTTCTCGATTGACCTTGCCAGAAGGACTAGTTACCATGACTGTTATGGATCTTGGTGGGCAAGATTCCTTTGAGGAACTAAGAAGAGGTTACTACAGAGGAGCCCACTACGTTATTTTTCTCTATGATATGACCGATGCGAGTACCTTTGCCAATATTCCACGTTGGTACGAGAAAATGTGTGAGGAGATATGCACGGAGTCGGGAGGGTTCTTTCCCGGAGCAATTGTTGCAAACAAAGCAGATCTTGCAGAAAATCGATCGATCGATGCGAATCGTGGAAGACAACTAGCAAACTTGCTGAACTTGGACTATTTTGAAACAAGTGCCAAAACGGGAGAGAATGTAGGTGAGCTGTTTATTCATGCTGCTTCTCAATGTCAT
>JARGGA010000505.1 GCA_029210805.1 Candidatus Thorarchaeota archaeon | reverse complement strand
TCCTGACGAAAAACTATGGTAGTTATTCGCCAATAATCAGAATCTCAAGAGATCTATGTCTAGATTTGTTGTCAAAATCAATGAATGTTATTTGTTGCCAAGTCCCCAGTGTAAGTTTTCCATTTACAAAAGGCACTGTAAGACTAGGTCCAAGAATTGAGGCTCTAATATGTGAATGTCCATTCCCATCTCTCCATCTCAAATGATGCTCATATACGGCATCCTGAGGTGCCATTCTCTCCATAGCCTCAGGAAAATCTTTCAAGAGACCTCCTTCGTACTCAATTGTTGTGATTGATCCCGTTGAACCTGGACAAAATACAGTACAGATGCCAGTTGAAAACTCACTCTTATCAACAATCTCTTCCACTTTATCAGTGATGTCGATTATTTCGCAGTTACCCCTAGTACCCAATGTGATTGTGGAATGATATGTACCCAATCTAAATCACCTTCTCTTTATGAATAGACTATTACAAACATCTCTTATGAAAGGTATCTATAACGTGCCGTATTTTTCGCTGCCTTGTTTGATTAGATTTCTCAGTCGTACTCGTGTATCCATAATCTCATCTTCTCTCTCTTGCAATGCCAACAATGCCGCGATGTACTTGTCTTTCTGAACTGCTTGTAGAACCGCAATTGTGCAAAGCATTCCTTCATCTCTTGTTGTCCTAGCTATCTCATCCATTTCTTTTACTATCTGATTCAGTTTCCTCTTGTTTCCCTGACGTTTGTATATGAATACCGTTTCATAAACGGTGAATAGGTCCTCGAAAGCCTCTTTCGTTTCGCCCGCATCCTTGAATCCTTGAGCTGATTTTTCAAGTAGTTCTGTAGCTTTTTCTCTCACTTTCTGTTGATCAATATTCAAAGCCTCTAAACCAGCTGTTCTAGTCCATACTGTAGCAAGTTCAGGAACCTCGAGGTCTTCGTAATATTTTGCAGCCTCTTCTGCTTTCTCACTTGCAATCCAATGAAATGATTCTTCCCTTTCCGGATTCCCTAGACTTCGTGAACAATCTGCTGCTTTAGTGTAGAATCTGGAACTCTCTTCGGGGCTTTCTGCTGAGGCGCTAGTATCGGCAAGTTGCACGTAGATTTCGACAGCCTTCTCACGTTGCTCCAATGCTTCTTCCTTTCTTCCAGCCTCACTAAGAACTGAGGCTGCTGATTCCAATGACAGTGCCTGTGCTTCCTTGCTTTCTTGTTCTTCTTCCATTGCTGCCTGACTTAGAAAGTAGTTTATCACCTCATTGTAGATTTCCTCGGCTTCTTCTTCACTACCCCATTTCTTCAGACACATGGCCTGAAACCTGAGGTATGTTTTTTCCGAATTGATATCAGAAGCATCTGCAGCAATCTCTGCCAATTCTGCAAAAAGATCACTTGCTCTTTTGAACGCCCACTTGGCTTTCACCGGGCTCTTAACCTCTGTAAACATATCTCCTGCCTTTACCAGTAGAGGAGCAACAACTTCCGGTTTCCCTTCAAGTTTCATGTATGCTTCTGCTGCCTTGAATAATGCTTGATTTCTTGCACTTGTTAGTCGCTCGAATTTGTAAACCTCTTGGGCTGCATCGTAGATATTTCCAGCCTTTTCAAAGAGGTCAATAGCTTCATAATGCTCCCCCGCATCCAGCATGAGTTTGGCGGCTTCAACAAATTCATCTTTCGCTTGCATTATCTGAGCTATTTCTCCAAGAGCGTTTCCTGCTTCCAAATGGTTGCTCTTTTCCTTGGCATTATCCACCCATCTTTGTGCGACTCTGATTGCTCTATTGTTTATTCTCTCACCGAGCTCCTCATCGCCTAAGGAATAATACAGTCTGCTTATCTTCTTCAGGAGACCTATTGTTTCTTTGAATTTTGTTTCCTCTTCTCGAGCATCTGCAAGATTCTCAAGAGATTCCACAGCTCTCAATGTGATAGCGTCCTTCTCATCCTCATCTCCTGCAAAATCAACTGCTCTGAAGAAAAAGTCCGCCGATCTACCATACTCGGCATACAAGACTGCAGTTTCTGCAGCAAGGATGTTGAGTCGAACAATCTCAGGATAGAAGTCCTCAGCACTCTGACGCATGTACATCAGAGTAGCTTTCTCGAACAAGTTTAGACTATCTTCTAATCGCGAAAGGTCCTTCGCCAAGAAACCTGCTTTCTCAAAAATGCGTGCGGCGTTTTCATGCATCCGTTTTGCAGAGAAGCTCTCTGCTACCTGCGTAAGAAGCTTGAGGGCTAATTCCTTCTTACCATCTTTCAGAGCCTGCATAGCTTTTTGGAGCGTTTCTTGATCGGACACCAATTTTTGTCACCTATGAGATTACACCATGAAAGGCGTGTTTTCACAATCTACGAGTGCTTGATATTGCTTGTCATTATGTATTGGTGCATTTTCATCAATCGCGGCTCTGTGTGAAAAGTCGATGAAGTAATACAAAAAGTTGTGACCAGACCGACTGGATCACATGACTCATGAACTACTACGCGTCATACGACTCAGCCAAGTCTCGTCACTCTCAGTTCTTGCTTGATGAACTTAT
>JARGGA010000031.1 GCA_029210805.1 Candidatus Thorarchaeota archaeon | reverse complement strand
CATCTCTAATCTTAACTCCAAAGACTGAGAGTGTTTCCAGAGCTTTCTCATGCAATTCGATGGCTGGATGAATTTCTCTTTTGAAAAATTCTCTCAGTTCAAGAACGAGACCCACGGTGTTCGGAGTGCCGCCAACACCAAAGAATCCAACATCATTGAGGAGGTTAGATTTTCCATGAACGTTGAAGTCAATCCCATCCAGAAATTGAATTTCTTCAGGTGTCGCACTATTACCTGGAATGCCAACAGTGAATTTTGCAGCGTCATGAATTTTTGACAAGTTTCGAAAAGCAATAGGTTCGTATTTTTCGAAAGAACCATGGACCAGTAGGTCTCCAAGAAAGACAACACCATCGAGCTCTGAAGCTAACGATATCATCTTTTCCAAGTGTGTCCATTTATCGTGTATATCGGATAACACAAGTAAATCCATGATTCCTTAATCACTCCGAAGATGCGTCACATCACCCATTGTAATCTTCTCTAGAATCTAGTTCTCTCTACAACGTTACCTTGGTCTTTTCCAATGAGTAAGACGTTGTGTATCATCGACTTTTCAAAATCCTTGTAAGTTTCAGATTCTTGATGGTTTTATGGAGTTGTCTATTTTTCTTGTGTTCATTCTTTAAATATGATGATTCCTCGTTTATGCAATTCGGTGAATACCGCAACCAGCACACTTGGTTCTATTTTCATTGCTTTCGCAATGCTAAAGACAGTACGGTTTCTAACATGGCTCCGATTTCTACTGCAAGACGAAACCAACTTTTCCTGTTTTTATTCTGCATTGGTAGTATATTATGTATCTTGTATTTCATGCTTCCTTCTACGCTACTTCTTTTCCAGATTACGTTCGTTGTGTTCGTAGGTTCAATTTTGGTAACACAGCTTCTTCTAGCCGATAGAATACTATCACGCAAAGTACAAGGAGAAATAACGAGTACTATAGTATAGTGCAGATGAGAGAAAAGCAATCTTACATCACTCGAGGTATTGATTTTGCAAGGCAATTCGCTAGAATCCTTTCCAGATCAAATACTGGGGATGAGTTCACTCTTAGCGCTCTATATCAGTGATAATAAGCTGACTTCTATTCCACACAATCTAGGGGACTTGAAATCTCTTCACACCCTATCTTTGAATGACCTTCCCTTTACACATCTTTCAGAGAAGGAAGAAAAATGTCTCAAGGACTTGGAAGCACGAGGATGTTTTGTCAATCGCTAATGTTGTTGATGCCAATTAATAACCTCATATCAGAAAGGGGTCAGTGACAAAGTTTCATAAGCCTCTCACGGAGGAAGGAAAAGAAGTCATGGTGATGTAATGCCCGTTCTACACTGTCCCACATGTGGCTCCAAGCTTGACATCCATAAAGGGGGCCATATATGGACAGTACGCTGCCATAGGTGTGACGCCTCCTTGATGGTTGATGGGCGCGGCAAAGACCTATTCGATGCTTACGACGCATACATTACCGCTCTGAAGAGAGGAACACTTCCAACTGGTGAAAGACCTGACAATGCCAAAGGGAAATCTGAGACAAAAACCGAAAGCGCACCGAGCAAAGCACGTCGCAGAACAACTGGTGCAGGAGATAGGGTTCAGTCCGAGGCTCAAATCAAGAAAATTGTGGAGTCCGGAGGCCTCACAACTGATAAGCTCCCTGATTCAATTCGCACAATGGTTACCCGAGGTCGTGATTATTTAGTAAGCTATAGACACATAGATGCTACCGCTGCTGATTATGGTGTCAGTATAGAAGACATGAAGATACCAAAGCGTCTCAAGGAGAAACTCTCCGCAAAGGGCATTACGCAGCTCTACAAATTTCAGGAAGAAGCATATGACGCAATCTCAGGTGGAAAGGATGTTGTCATAGCTGCTCCTACAGCGCAAGGAAAAACTGAGGCATTTGTGCTACCTATCATCCGGAATATTCTTCTGACTGTACAGGAATCCTTTGGTAATCCGGGAGTGAGGGCTCTTCTTCTCTATCCCACCAAAGCACTTGCTCGGGATCAGTTTGAGAAAATCCAAGCACTATGTGAAACATCTGACCTTACAGTCGGACTATTCGATGGGGACGTGTCTCAGAGCAAGAGACAGAAGATGTACGCGGCACCTCCAGATATACTGCTCACAAATCCTGATGTTCTTCATTATCACTTGGGATGGGAACGCTCTCAATTGGTTCCTATGTTGAAGACAGTCAAGTATGTTGTTTTAGACGAAATCCACCTCTACACTGGATCTATGGGCGCGAATATCTACTATATTCTCAAACGACTGGAGATGGAGTCAGGAAGATTCCAGAAGATTGGTGCATCTGCAACAATTGCGAATCCAAAAGAATACGCTGAGATGGTCTTTGATACAGACGTAGAATTGATAGAGTCGACGAGTGCTAAGAGGGGCCCGATACACTTTCTCATGTATTATCCTGGGGACCGCAGCAAATACAGTATGATCGTTGATCTAGTCAGAGCTCTGAACCGTGGAGAATTTCAGACACTGGTATTCGGAAATACGCATACAGAAGCTGAAGTGCTCAATGTTCTCATAGGTGATGCCGGTATCAAGTCTATGGTACATCGAGCTGGATTGACAAAGAAATACCGTGATGCAGTTGAAAGCAAGTTTCGCTCTGGAGACCTACCCGTACTTGTTTCCACTCCAACACTTGAACTTGGCATAGATATTGGGGACCTCGATTCGGTCATCAGCATGATTGTTTCAATTACACGTCTTACTCAACGGATTGGTAGAGCGGGAAGAAAAGGGCAGGAGAGCGTTGCGATACTGGCTCTCAGAGAGAAAGACCCGATTTCTTCGTTCTACAGACACCAACCTGAGAAGTATTTCACTGATGTTGATTCTGCATACATGGAGCCTGAAAATGAGGTGGTTGGTCGGTATCAACTTATTGCAGCAGCTATGAGTGGAAAGCTGAAAGCCTCTGATTTTCCAAAACAGGAACGTATCCTAGAGGGTCTTGTTGAGGAGAATCTTCTGAAGGTCGCTAAAGACGGTCGCGTAAAAGTAGCTGATTTCAATCGTGCGCAGAAGGAATGGCGAGGATATAGCATCCGAGGTATCGGCGACACCGTTGAGATTAAGCAGAAAGAGAAGAAACTTGGACAACGCTCCATGCCAATGGCCGCGCAGGAATTGCATCCTGGTGCGATGTATCTCCATGGAGGCAAGAACTACATGTCTGTGGATTTCAAATATCGTCCAGGTATGGGAAGAGCTATTGTAGTTCCAGTAAATGATAGAAGTGCACATACACGGCCTCTCTATTCAACCATGCCAAAGATTGTTGATATCCATGAACATAGATTGGTCTTTGGGATGAATATGATTTATTGTACACTTGAAATGACCCAAACTGTGTACGGCTATGTGAAAAGAGACACTCGTAGCGGGCGAGTCATTCAGAAATCCGACCTCGATACTCCACTTACTTATCAATACCTAACTCGTGGATTTGCATTCAAAGCACCAGAACCCGTCACGAAGATCAACGAGTATCTTGGAGGGCGGCTCAAGAACACACAAGGGCCACGAATGGCACCTGGGGATCTTACCGGTGGTGCCTTTCATGCGTTAGAACACGTTGCAATTGAATCGAGTGATATGCTTACTGGTGGAAGTGCTCGTGAGATTGGCGGTGTATCCATGGGTGATTCTGGCATAATTTTCGTTTATGATGGCAGTCCTGGTGGAAATGGTGCATCGAAGTTACTCTTCACGCGATTTGAGGAAGCGATTCTTCGAACTGAGACTATACTTGCGAAATGCGACTGTAAGACTGTGGATGGATGTCCATTGTGCACCTATTCGTATCAATGCGGTAATAACAATCAACCACTCTTCCGACTCGGAGCTCTTGAAAGCGTTCAGAGGATACAGGAGAAGGTTGAAACAGAAGTGAATACAAAGGACTACCTTGGATATCAGCCAGTAGTATAATTCGAGAGGTGATATGATGGTGAAGTTTCAGATAAAGCGTGGTCATGACGGACCTGCACGACGAGGTATAATCAAACTTGGCGATGTTTCTTGGAGCACCCCTGCACTGGTTGGCTCTTCCAAATACCTGCAGTTGATTTCAACCGGGTCACTGCTTCATTATGATCAATCCACACTCAGCATAATCGATCCTGAGTCAATTGTGCTATTACCGTCACTCCTCGGGATTTCTGGACTCGATTCAGTAGCTGCGAAAACCGTTGTCGAAAGCCAATTAGAAGCTGCAAGAAATTCCGATTCCAATCATACCTTTGTTGTACGAATCCCCTCCTCGCTATCTTTGGAAGATTTCAAAGATTTGATTCCTACAATTTTAGATGCAGGAATACACACAGTTGCTTTCCTATTTAATGATGAGCTTGGAGAGAATGATTCTAGCAATCTTCTTTTGAGAGCTTTATTACCACGAAACTGGGTCGCTATTGCGCTAGGTCGTATCAGACCTAGCGTTTTACCATTACTAATTTACACTGGGTTTGACCTGATTGATATGGGCTATGCACATGAAGCCGCAAGTAGGTTGATTCGAGTTTGGCCTTTGAGAAATGAGCAGATTGTAAGTCAAGGAGTTAACCGATTCTGCCCATGCGTACACTGTCAGGAACTTGACTTTCATGGGAACCGACTCGAAAATGAAATTATGCTTTTCAACCATAATGTGGGCGTGTATGAAACCATACTCTCGGAGTCTATCCAATCTGCGAATGAACAGCAATTACGATGGGTTGTAGAAGCAACAACACACTCAAGTCCGGAGGTCACATCATTTCTCCGAAGGATTAATCGCGATATCCCTTCTTATCTTGAGGAGTTCACACCTACTGTAGGTTCAAACTCATTACCATTGATAGGTCCTGAATCATATAACTCTCCTGCCGTGAAACGATTTCGGGAGTATGTATCCTCTCGCTATTCCCCTCCTCAACATAAGGAGATCATTCTGCTTCTTCCTTGCTCCGCTCGAAAACCATACTCCGATTCTAAGACCCATCGTCGTTTCTCAGACATACTAGACCGGGCTCTTGGATCAAAGAGGGATTCCATTGCTGAAGCGATTATCACCTCACCTCTTGGGATAGTTCCTAGAGAATTGGAGCGAATTTATCCTGCAGCAAATTATGATATTCCTGTTACCGGCGAATGGGATTTTGAAGAAACAAAGATTGCTGCTGATGCCCTTGTAATCCATCTTGAAAAGTTCAAAGAATCAGACGTTGTTGTGGCTCATGTATCCGGAGGATATCTTGCGGTTGTGAAGATGGCTGAAGAACGAATCAAGCAGAGTATCATCTATACTACATATGAAGCATCGCCTACCAGTCGTGTATCTCTGACAAATCTTAGTGACACTCTCCTTGACCTTATAGAAATCAAGAAACCAAGTGGAAAGAGGACCTCACTAGAAGATACTGTGAGAGCCACTGCAGATTTTCAATTTGATATAGGTGCAGGAGAACTTCTTGTTCCTCCTAATGCAAAGGTTGGCGGCAAAGTCTACGGGACAATCATCTCCCGCGAAAAGGGTGAGCAGCTATGCGCTTACCTAGGTGCAACAGGTACTCTATCACTCACCTTAGAGGGTGCAAAACGAATAAACACTCTTGGAAAATACTGGGTCAAGTTTGAAGGTTCTTCTCTTGATGGAAGCACGTTGTTTGCTGTAGGTGTGGAATCAGCAGATTATGGCATCAGACCTGGCGATGAGGTAATTATCAAGAATTCTAATGATGAAGTTGTGGGTGCTGGACGGAGCGAGATGTCCGGTCGCGAAATGTGTGACTTTGATAATGGCATTGCTGTGAAAGTTCGTCATAAGGCCAGGTGATCATGTGACTGAAATACATCTAAACAAGGTCCAGCAAATCATCTTGGAGTCTAGTGGAAAAGCAAGAAGAGACTCCATTGCAAGACGTCGGCCCAAGGATTTGTCCAGACCCTCCGCATCATGGACTACCGACGCTAAAATCGGAGATGCAACTGGTCGTGCAACGTCAATTGTTCTGGCCACTGTTGGCTGTTCGTATGCTCGCGGGGAATCCGGTGGATGCACCATGTGTTCTTACCTCCTCGATGGAACGGAAAAACGACCCACAGATGAACAGATTGTACAGCAATTCAATTCCGTTCTGAGCAGCCTTTCTGGTGAAGGTCCCCTGTCGATAAAGCTCTATACCAGTGGAAGTTTTCTTGATGAAGATGAGGTATCTCTTGATGCTAGAAACGATATCCTCAACAAAATCGCCCAAGATAATCGCATAGCTGAAGTTGTGATAGAATCTCGACCAGAGTATGTAACTGATGAAACCATGGCGGTGATTCGGAATATCTTAGGTGACCGACGTATCGAAATAGGGATTGGACTTGAGAGTAGCAACGATAGAATCAGAAGCATTTGCATAAACAAAGGATTCACACTTGCTGAATTCAAGGCGGCACTCAAAATTGCCTCAAAGCAGGATATTGGAGTTCGCGCATATGTTCTTTTGAAACCACCATTTTTGTCCGAGAGTTCCGCACTTCAGGACACTTTGAAGACAATTCAAGATTGTACCGCTCTAGGTGTCAGTACCGTTTCTCTTAATCCTGTTAACGTTCAGAGAAACACTCTTGTTGAATCCCTCTGGGAAAAAGGAGAATACCGTCCCGCCTGGCTCTGGACGCTTGTTGAAGTTCTTAGGAAAGGACGCGAAAGCCTAGATAAGGGTGTGAATCTTGTTTGCGATCCTGTTGCAGGTAGTAAACCTCGCGGAGCTCATAATTGTAGGTCTTGTGACAAGAAGATTGTCCAAGCGATTAGAAGATTCTCCCTAAGTCAAGACTCATTTTGTTTTGAAGGTCTCGAATGTGAATGCACTTCTCAATGGAAACATGTTCTTGAGCATGAAGAAATATCGCTACTAGTTCACAGTGATAGGCGACTTCGTTGATTTGAAAACCCTTATAGCGTAATGCTGAGGCGTGCCCTCAATTCGAATGGTGGGTCTGTTACTATGTCATATATTACCCGTGTTTCAATTTGGTTCAATAGCGAAGGTGCCTCGCCAGGTACTGTGATCAAGAAGCTTCTAGAAATGGGTTTTACTCTTGTACGAGGTGCCTACGACTTTGTTTACACCCATGAAGTTGATGAGGAAATGAGTGATGCAGATCTAAGCAATTCTATTCTCGAAATTGGAAATGCACTTCATGAAACATTATCCGGATTCAGTGTGCTGTATGCGCTTTCTACGCATCCAAAAGATGAAAATGGCGATTATGTTCGACTTGAGGTTCTAGATGCAGAACTTGAGGAAATTGAAAAAGAGATAGAGGAACTCGAAGAAGAGGAATCTACGAAATAAAATGAGATGAAGTGAAGGGGAATTAATCCCCTTCTTACTAATTTTAGTCAGAAGTTACTTCTGGCTCACGGCGTTCGTATTCACCATCACCACGAACAGTTACACGAAGTTTCCTTTGATCGTTAGGATTCATCCTAGTCCAAGACCAGACCATGTCTGAACCATCAGAAGCAGCTTTTACTGTAGGTTCTTCTTCCATGGGGTCTGTGGAAATGTATTCAAATCCTGCGGGAATCCAGTCTATCACCTTCACGTTCTCGACTGTGACTTCTCCCTTGTTCTCAACAACGAGCATAATGATGTATTCTCCTGAACCTGCTCCTTTGTTGATTGCCTTCTTGGCTGAGATTCTTCGTTTCTTGTAGAGGATACCAATCTTGTGTGTGTCATCCTCTCCCATTGCATCAGCTGTTATCCCTACAGGAGCTGTATTGGCATAACAATGGATTGGACTGGGATATTCCTTCTCTGGTCGGTTTCGCCATGCCATGATGGCATAGTTGATTTTTACCGACTCACCAGGCTCAACTTCTCCAATCGAGTCTTTGAGATTGCGAATATTGAATGTAATTGTGTGCGGTACTTCTGGATTCTGATCATCTGGATCAACCACCACTTCAAAGTCGCCAGTGAATTCCTGCCCCTTGACAATTGCTGTGATGTGTTCTGTCTTTGGAGGCATTACATCATCAGGCAAACTATCGACAATTTTGAATTCATTGAGTTTTGCAGTGCCTACATTTCTTACCTCTATATTGACCTCAACGGGTGTTTTGTCGAAGCTGTTTACTTCGGGAGGGTCAAATTCCTTGGTATATTCAATGTGCGCTACCGGTATTGGTTGAGCCACTTTTTCGATTGTGCCTAAAACACGTTTTGTGACAATGTTCATTGGAGTGTAGATGACTTCTTGAGTACACTTAGGAGGAGATTTGCTACCGACTTCAAACTTGGAATTCCATTCCTGCCCCGGAATCATCTCAAGCATAGGAGCTTCTTCAATCTTCTTTATCTTCTCACCGCCCTCATCCGGTATTAGATATACTTCTGCCTTGTCAAGTCTAACCATAAGGTCGCTTTCATTTGAACACTCTAGGGTGCATTCCCACTCATTTGGCTCTGTTTCAGCAGTTTCGATACCTGTCAGATATTCAGTTAGTGCTGACATGTCTGGTTTAAGCACAGATCTCTGTTGGGCTTCGGCTTTGTAAGTAATCACAATTTCTCCAGCGTTCTTAACCTCTGTATCGCCCGCTCTGGCAATGGCACCAATGACTAAAACGGAATCTTCGTTTGGATAGATTTGCAAATCCTTCCAAACTACTTGGCGTGTGCCATCATCAAACTCTGCAAGTCCGGACTTGGTGCTTTCAATAGTTATGTTAGTTAGTTCGGGTGGCACTGTCTTATTCAAGACAACATTATCTAGTTGACCCTCGGTTTCGTTTTTGATAGTTATTGTAATTCTAACTTTATTGTCCTTGTTCATAACATAAGCCCAGTGAGGTTTTTCACTTGATACGTTTCCACCAGTGTCGTATACTTCGGTTAGTGTAACAATTGGTGCATTGATGTCAATTGAATACTCGGACTCCCACTTGCCGCCGGCATCTACTTCGCCTGCAGTAAGTTCGGACGCGTCAATATTAGTACCACTACGATTTTCCGGTACGAGTACTCTTACATTCCAAATTCGACATCGTTCTGAAACGTTGTTTACACTGAGAACTCCGCTTGCTTTCGCATTTACAAGTTCTCCAAATTCACCTATGTTTGATTTTTCGGTTTCTTCAAGGTCTATAATGACCGATTTGTGCTCACTCAATATGGGTCACCTACTTATCTTGTACATCGCCGATAATTCCGACTTACATCAGAACTTTGAGACCTTAGGTTATCAGTTTAGTGTGTATCTAAACTCATTTCCTGCAGCCCATTCAGTCTCTACAATTTGACCGGGTTCTACGATAAGAGGCACGGTTCCTCTACCGAACTGGTCTATGTATTTTGCGAACTTCTTTGGCTGTTCGGGAGCAGTCCACTTCATTGGAATTGCAAGTCGAGGCTGAGCATCAACACAAAGGCTTGTTGCATCTTTCACTCCGAAAACATCATTTCCACCGACAGGCGTGATCAGAATGTCTATTTCGAGAGAACCGAAAGGACCTCTCACAATAGTATCACCCAGATACGCTACCTTCATCCTTCCTATTTCAATATAGAGACCAAGATTTTCGTATCTTCCGCCACTTTCTGCGTCAAGTCGTTGAAGAGAAAAAGGTGTCAATTTCATTCCAGGAATCTCATAAAGCACCTCTGGTCGCAGAGTGTGAAGTAACCAAGACTTTCCACCCTGAGATTGTACTTTCTGTATGGTTGCTTCGTTTCCTAGAATCCAAGCTTTTGATTGTGTAGCAATCTCTGTTGCATTGCCAAGTGCATCATCTGCATGATTCGTAGCTACGATGACTCTCACATCGTGGTCGTTTGGAATTATTGGCTCTCCATCCCATATGCCTGGATTAATCAGTAATGAAACTTCATCTGATTCCAATCGGAATGTAGTTTGACCATAGTAAGTCATCTTCAATATGAACCACTTCACTTCCCGTAGTCCCACCTGACTGTAAGAAGTCAGGCATGCGCTAGGGAACTTTCAATTTTGTTTCTTAAAAACAAATTGGGCACTAATCGTCCTGAGCTATCCAAAATCTGCATTTCATAGCTAATTTCATCATTATGGGGACATGGCGCTGATTAATTCCAATTAAAACATCTCTTTCTTTCCGAGTGCTAGGTTTTTATTCTACAAAAAGCACGAACAAATGAAGCTCTTCACCTTCAACGGTAACCGGCTTAACAGAAGAGGAGTACTATGCTAGAGAAGATTCTAACAAAAGGCTTCAGACGATTACTAGAAGCCACATTTGATGATATCAAGAATCAGCAAGATAGAAGGGATGAAGAAGAGTTTGCTAAGGATGAAGTTCGAATTAAGGAAGATCTACTTGATACAGTTGATCCCCATCCTGCAAATGCCGTTTTGGATGAGGATTTTTTTGTAGCAGCGGTAGACGGATCAGGAAATTCCAATCTGGTTACTCTCGATGATATTCGTGTTCATTTACTCAGTTCTTCTACCATACTCCTAGACACGAACAGCAGAAATGGACAATATTTCGAACCTATAAGCCGTGAAATTGTTGAAGCGGAAATTGGCGAACAGCCCCATCTCGATTCACACTGGCATTCCGGTGTGAGAGGTGACGCTCAAGAGAAACTTGCTCAGTCATTGGAGAGTATCTATCCACAAAAAGACATAACAGAAATCATATTGCCTTTCTTTCGTGATTTCACAAATGGAAGTATCAGCTCAACATCCGATATTGGGAAGTCTATTGAATATGGAAAGTATGTCAATGATCTGAAGCGAATCGACAAATTGATCTCAAGACAGCAGCTACTGACGAATCCAGTAGTGCATGATGAGCTTAGAACGGTGACAGAATTAGCTGCTGTGAGAAAAGTGCTGGAGAGTAATCTCAATCCAAAATACGTATTGATTGATGGAGCGTTATCGGTCTTCCTCCACTTTGTAAGAAAATATCCTTCCATGCCAAGTGGCTTTATGCTTCGTGATGTTTGTTCCCTGGCCAGAAAGAAGGGAGTTACAGTAGCTGCCGTGAGTAAGAACCACACAATTCCTTTTGCTCATCGCATTGCGAATATGGCACGAGACAACTTTGGGAGCCATGCCAAGTGGTTTTGCCAACTACCGAGTGCCGACGATCCTGGTGGTGGTCTGCATATATACGAAGACAGAACTTACATTCCGCCTACTCTTGCTGTTCCATATCTTTTCAGTTTTTCAAGAGATAATCGTCCTTCTCGTGTGGACTTTGATAGGATATGGTGGAGAGAGAAGATTTACGTTCCGAATGATCCTGTAGCCACAAGGGCCAATGAGAAGGATCTATTTAGTGACCTAGAATTCATGTCCAGAGACGCCCGATGGTATGGATATCCTGTGGCATTGGGACTAGCACATGAAACATGTAAGATGAGCTATGAAGACCTTCGTTTGGCACGAGAGATCGTTGAGGATATTCTTCGGCAGATCGGCCAAGAAGGTAGGAAGGCAGCACCCCTTCGTGAGGATTACAATCTTTGATATGAGGAATAAAGATGACCCTGAATAAAGACGAACTTGGAGAACATTACGGAAAGGTTGGCGTTGGTAATCAGACAATGCTAGGTATCATGGGAAATAATCGTGATATCAGTGTTGGTGAAATATTCATGATTTACTCATGCCGGGACGGTGCAGAACGTGTGTTCTTCTTTCGTGTCCTAGGCCTTCAGAATTATCTTCGCCAAGTAGATGATATGGCTCGTGTAGCTAGCACCTTAATTGTAGAGGGTGATTCCTACCTCTCTGGAATAGCCCGGAATATGCTTCTCTCAGTTGATGGAAAGATGCTTGGCTATGCAGAGAAAAAAGATGGTGAATGGGAATTCAAGTCCCCTCGAAGACTACCTGATCATCTTGCTGATGTTTACAGACCTATTCCCGGAACATCTGACAGACCTGTTCGGGAAATGCTACAGAGTCAGACTGATGGTGAAATCTACATCGGGGATCTGCAAATAGGCGAGAATGCTCTAGATGTTCCTGTTACAATCCCTGCCAAGTTCCTTCCGATGCACGTTGGAATATTTGGCTCAACTGGCTCAGGAAAGAGTAACCTAATGATGGTCCTCATCAAATCCATGATTGATACGAACTTACATTCAATAACATCTGGAGATGATGAAGTTGCAAGGATTTCTGCCTTCTGCATAGACCCCCACGATGAATTTGCTCTTGGAGTTGACAAGTACGGAATTCAGCATGTTGTTGAAGCAATGGACGCTACCACGAGAACAAGTGTGCTAGGCAATTTTTACTATCTTACTACTCATCTTGGGGCAACTCAACGTGAAGTAAGAAGATATGGAAAAGAAATTAGGATTCTCTGGAGTGAGATAGTCCCTCGCGATTTGTTTTCCATTATGGATTTCACAGCACAAATGGCGGCTTTCATTGAAGCTGTGTATGGTCAGAAGGGTGAGGATTGGATCTCAGAAATTATTAACATGGTAGAAGATCCAGACGGAACCCCCAAAGGAACACTAAGAGGTGTCCAGAGGCGACTACGTTTCCTAACAAGGAGCCCAATCTTCATCGACAAAGGAACATCGGTGCTTGGTGATATATTTGAGGCAATGGAAACTGGTCGAATTCTTGTAGTTAATACAAGTTTAATGAGTGATAGAGAGCAGTTTCTTCTAACTACTATTGTTACCCGAACTCTATCCGACCTAAGGAGGGCACTCAAGAGCAGCGGGAATCTTGGTGATTTCGAACGCCAAGGACAACTTAGACTGCCCAACTCTTTCTTCAGTAGAATTCGAACAAAAGCAAGAACGTTCTATAGTAAGGAAGGAAATGACGATCAAAGTCTCGTAAAAGATCCACGAAACCTACCTGTAATTCAAATCACAGTTGAAGAAGCCCCATCGATATTGAATCCTGAACTCATGAAAGGCCAATCTGTCTTTAAGGACATTTCCAGACAGGGGCGAAAATTCAACATTGGTCTACTGGTGGTTAGTCAACAGGTAAGCGTTCTAGATAATGTAATCCTCTCACAGATGAATACCGAGATTAATCTACGACTCGGAAATGAACGGGAAATCCGGGCATGTATTGAAAATGCTAGTGTTAGCATAACCGGTTTTGAGAATGAGTTTCGGGTTATGTCCAGAGGCGAAGCAATTCTTACAGCCTCCTACCGTGAACTCCCTCTTCCTGTGAAAATCCCTCTATATGACAAAGTCTTTGAACGTGATATGGCTGGATACAAATCCAAAGGGACTAAGAAGAAACAAGAAAAACATGAAATCTGAGGTAACTCTGGATGCCTGTTCGAATAGCTCACATATCTGACACACACTTGGGGACAAGACCTAGTCAGGGTGTTAAGCAGAATGTATGGGGTGTTGAGATGCGCACGCGTCTTTTGGAAAACGACTACTATGAGCGTTTTTCAGAATTGTTCGATAAAATCGCAGCTTCAGACCCCCCCGTCGATTTGGTGATTCATTCAGGGGACCTTTACAATTCCCCTTGGGAAATGAATCCTACACAGCCTCCTCCCGTAGCTCAGGAGATAGCGATATCCGTTCTGAAGAACTTCATCGAAGCCACAGGCATTCCGATTTTAATTATTGAAGGGAATCACGGGTTGTACAGGACTCTTGAGGTGTCATTACTTGACACACTGAAGCTAGCTGTTCCTGGACTTGATATTGCCACGCAACAAGATTTGAAGAAGGTATTTAGCAAAGGCGAGCCTTTGGTAACAAAATATGACAAAATGGATGTCTATTGTTTTCCTTTTATGGAACGGAATGTGCTTGAATCTGCAGACAAACTTCAAGATTTCACTGACTGGATCACTTCACATCAACGTCCTGATAGCAAACGTCCTTCAATTGCAGTGGCACATGGAATGGACTTGGACAAGACTCTCTATTCGGAAATATTCAGCATGTCCTATGATTATATTGCTCTGGGGCATGACCATCATCAACACAAACACGCGAAAAATGCTTGGTACGCAGGCTCTCCTGAACGATGGAGATTTGATGAAATCCGTCACGATAAAGGATTCCTGATGATTGACATATCTGAAGACCACAACATCGAGATCATACCTCAAATTCTCGAATATACTCGCCCTGTATTCAATGAAACAATCACCATTGATAATGACGATAGTGTCGATTCTGTAATGGATAAATTGGATTCTTTACTCCAAGACATAGGAGTAAAGCAGGATTGGGAGCCAACTACCGCCGCTAGAATTCGGATTGTATTCGAAGGCTCTTCTTCTCATGTAAATAGTTTGGACTTGAGTGTGGCTATGGAATCAAAGAGATTAGATTTACTCGACCGTGATTCAACACATAATATCTCGCAATTTGTTTGGTCGGTAAAGGTACCTAAAACAGAACATGACCCAGCTGCATATCCCGAAATTGAAAGCGACTATCTCATCGAAAACCCCAAGGATGATTTTCTAGAATATCTGGGAACGGTCACACTTGATGAGCAATATGACTCTTCGATGTTAGCACGTATTGCAGTGCGTGCATTGAAGAAGAGCGTGGCCGGCGATGAAGGGAAACTAAATCTGGAAGATATAACGGAGGATGATTCTACTTGAAAATCCTCACTCTCGAGATTCAGAACTTCAAACCCTTCAAGAATCTTACATTGCCTGACAAAGGGGAGCTACCTGACGGATTAACCATCATAAAAGGACTCAATTCTACCGGGAAATCTTCACTCTTTGAGGCAATCCTTTGGGCACTATGGGGACCAACAGTTGTGAATCTAACCAATGACGAGCTTGTTAGATTCGGATCGGTTTCATGTGAAGTTACCCTTACATTTGAAGTGGCAGGAAGTCGGTACAAAATCGAGCGATCCTATGACTCAGCATCAGGAATGAATGCGATTCTATTTTCCTGGAAAGAAGGTGTTTGGAAAAGAGCTGCTGATAAAACCACCTCAGTAGGACGCGAGATTGAATCGATTCTGAATATAAGTTCAAAACAAGCACTCAACACACTTCTCGTTCGACAAGGCGAAGTGGCGCTTATTGCAAATGCCCAGCCATCTTCTCTACGGGAGATGTTGGTGGAAATATACAATTTAGACTTGCTTGAGGAAATGATTGGACAGCTGAAATATCTTGAATCCGATCTTTCTACTCGCGAGAACTCTCTTAGAACTGATTATACACCCCCTGAAAGACTTCAGCAAATGATTGCTGATACTGAAAAGAAAATCGCCTCACAAAAAGAATTGTTGAAAGACAAGAAAGGCGAGGCGGAGGAAACTCAGAAAGCAATCACAAAGATGCCTGACGCCAAAATGCTGGAACGCCTAAATGACTTGTCTCAAGAAATGGATCAGAGGATGAACGATTTGAATCGCGTCATAAAGACGCGAGATCAAGACCTAGTAGAAACCAAATTGCTATCACCCGATGAAAAAGTTTTGTTAGCCCGTATGACCTCTCTTACGAAACAAACCGAAAAACTGAAAGCTAGTAAAGGCTCAATGGAGGAACAAATTCAAGAAATTACTTTTGAAGTGGGATCCCTCATCGGCGAAGGGAAAAGACTCCAGAAAGCCGCAGAAACATTAGAATCAGCCACTGATGATGCGAAATGTCCGACCTGTTCCCAACCTTTGACTTCTGATGACCGTGACAATATTGTTCGGTCATACAAACAAATGATAAAGGACGCTCTAAAGAGAGCAGAAGGTTTGAAGGATCAACGTTCTGAATTGACGACAAAATCCAAGGATATGGAAAGTAAGAATCTAGAATTGAGCAAGAATATGGATGCAGTTGAGCGGCTTCTAAGGAGCCAGAAAGAAGTTGGCTTAGTACAAGAAAAAGTGAATGACTCTACAACTGCATTCGATGAGGCTCTGGCAAAAGCTGGGATTAAGAACATTGAAACTCTATTGAAGAAGTACAACGCAAAGGATCTTAATGAGCTTCACCGGAATCTGGTCACTTCAATAACCAAACTCGAATCTCTGGAACGTGAATCAAAATCTATCGGCGAAAGCATTTCTGAAGAGGAAAGTACAGTAAAGAAGCTTGGTGACGAAATCATAACAATGCAGAAACATGGTGCTGACATTGAAGAAATGAAATCTCTTAATCAGCATACCCAGTATGTACGAAGGAAGCTCGTGAGTGGCTTTCTAGCGGATTATGTCATACAAAAGCGATTGATTGGTATTATACGTGGTGCCACCAATCCCTATGTTAGAGCATTTACTAATGACCAGTATTCCGGAGTCGATTTAGTACCCACTAAGGCAAAAGGAAAAGGCGGTGCAGGTCTAGTTATCAAAGTCAAGGATCAACGAGACAATGCAGTTAAGAAAACATCACAACTAAGTTTTGGTGATCGAACTGCAGTGAGCCTAGGCTTCAGATTGGGCATCAGTCGTACTATGAGTGCCATTCGCCCACTGAGAGATAGCCCAGCACTTTCACCACGTATTCGATGCGTTCTATTGGATGAACCTCTGGGTGGCCTTGATAAGAATCGGAGAACATCTGTAGTTCAGAACCTCATCAATGATCAGTCCTTCCAACAAATACTTCTCATTACTCATACAGACGTTCAATCTTGGGAGGGTGTTCCAGTTGTAGAGGTGTCAAAGTCCGGGGTTTCAAGCACTGCAAATCTACGACTTGATACTGATGAATAGATACTGCTCTGAGGGAAAGCATTAATCAGTGGGAATCCAAAACAACTTTCTATGTCCCAATTGCCACTCGGAGATCGAATTATCAAATTCATATATGATCATTTCATACTTATTGTTATTCTTCTCGTTGGCTTAGCAGTATGGTCTACAATTTTCAATTTGGCCTTAATTGATTATATGGACACATCCTTCTGGCGAGGTCGTGGCGTATGGCTTGGGAATGGTGACTTTGATTTATTTGGATATACTTTAACCTGCCAATTCGAAGGATATACTGACTATTCATTCTACTACGTACATTGGGGAACCAATACTCTCCGCGGAGTTATTCCATACAGCTCAGATTTCGGGTATATTGTACTTGATGGGTTCACAAACGAAAATGGCGCCTACATGTTTCCTCCTTTTTCCGCGTATCTCTATGCTGCAGGTATCATGATTCCAGTTGACACGTGGGGAATTGGTCTAATCATAACTGTGTTTGGCTATCTTACTGCATTACCTGTTTATGGTCTGGGAAAAGCATTGACAAAGAATCAGCACATTGGTGAAGCGGCTGCGCTAACCTATCTACTGAACCCCAATGTTCTCTATCATACGGTCTATGCATGGTTGAACCCTGCGCCCTTCATTTTCTTCTTCTTTCTCGGATTTTACATGCTTGTTCGTGGAAAGAAGCATACAGGAACAATTCTAATTGTTTGTGCCGCGCTATTCAAACAAACTGCATGGTTTCTGGGAATCCCCCTTGTTGTATATCTGCTAATCCGACCAACCTCAAAAGAAGAACCGAAGAAAGCGAATATATCTGATCAGGAAACTTCAGGAAATACTGATGGAACAGATGAGACTGAATATATAATTCCGGAATCAAAACAGGGCTTCTCAGGACTGATTGCATCTATTACAAACTTTGTTGATCTCAAGGGTTTTCTAGTTAGTACCGTGTTGGTGTTGTGCTTTGTTCTTGCGATAATGTTTCCATTTATAGTAATGACCCCACATGTCGTAAACAATCTTCTTCTTGCTGCAGGTGGTTTTCCATTAGAATCCTTCACTGAGATTCCTGGATATGGCAGTCCCATGCGGCTTCAGGTCTTACCAGTTGCAGCGGGACTTCCGGAAGTTGCACAGATACTTGATTTCATTGTTTACTATGGGTTCCTGCTTTCATTCAGTGCCATTCTATTCATGGGGATTATGCTCATTGAGCGCAGAAACGTAGATCGTCCTCTCTACTATATGCGAAGGCTACTGTTTTTGACTATGTTAATGATGTTGTGTGTTCACATCTTGGGACCAAGAGGGGTCTACAAGTATTACTTCACACTGTTTGCTCCTTTCTTCTCCATATTTGCATCAAATAAGATGGTCACAG
>JARGGA010000504.1 GCA_029210805.1 Candidatus Thorarchaeota archaeon | reverse complement strand
ACATACGGTCACGGATCACTCTATCTACAACGATTCGTCGGAGTTTTATCACAGATGGGATTGATGCAATGAGTGTGGTGATCACAGTGATTGTTGCTACAACTAGGAATCCGATGATATCGAATGAAGCAATATAGAATGGTATGAACGACTTCATGAATCCATCAAATAAAGATGACATGACCTGACCAACGGGGATAGAAAGCACGATACCAAATGTACTGACTATCGTTAGTTCGATAAACAATAGCCGAGTGAGTGAGTTCCTGGACCAGCCGATGGCCTCTAGCTGTGCCAGTTCGGGTATCTTTTCTCCCACGCTTATCGAAACGATGTTCCAAATCACAGCGATCAGCAATATCATTGCCATTGCTGCCATCCCCATTGCCACCAGCGTTCCTTGTTCTTCACTAAGTACGCCGCTTGTAGCTTCTGAGATTGTCATAACATCCTCCACTTCGTCCAGACTGAAAACCGAATCAGCTACAACATTCGTATCTACCCCTTGGTTTGTTTCCACAAATAACCCGCTTGTCATCTCCGTTCCTAGGATCTCACTTATCTCGTTCATAGAGATGTAGAAGACATTCATTGGCGAACTGACCACTCCCACGATATCAAACAATGCTGATGTATCACCAATCGTGATATTGATGGCATCATCCTGACCTACTCCTAGGATTTCTGAAACTGATACATCTACAAGAACTTCATGTGTGTTTTCGATATTTCGCCCTGACTCCAAGTTGAACTCATGTAATCTCCCTGAAGGGTTAAGGGCTAGGAGACTGATTATCCGAGATTCGCCCGAGATGAATGCATTTGCTCCCAGTTTCAGGTATGGTTCATAACTGACGATATCACTAACCTGTGCAATCAAACTGTCGACCTGTGCTGAGTTCATCGGCTGTTTGAAATCAACTAGCATATCCCAGTGTTCATTCTGTTCCATATACACATTGATGCTTTGATTGAAACCAGTTACCATTATGCTCCCTACGGAAGCTACTGACGCAGCAAGTGCAATTCCAATTATCATAAAACCTACCCGCGCCTTATTGAGGGACATCCCTCGGACCACAAATTTGACACCATATCCTTGAATACCTATTTTCTTTCCGATTCTCTCAAGTAATGTTTCTCCCACGAATCCTTTCTCCATCATCCCTCCTCGAATAGCCCGAATCGGTTCATATCCTGCAATTTTTCGTATTGGGAAATAGGCTGACAGAAGAACAGCGAGAGGGCCAGCAATTAGGGCTATTAAGAAAATACTCGGGTCAGCCACGCCAAGTTGAATCTCCATTGAATACTGTGTAGCGAAGCTTTGTAGTATTGCACGCCCCCCTGGTTCTGCAAGCGGCAATGCAAGTAGTGTGGCTATAATTGCAAATCCGCTCAGTACTAAGTGATAAGATTTCTGAATTTCCGAAGTAGTATAACCCAGAGATTTCGTAATTCCAATATTCCGTGAGTTAGATTCAACTATTCTCTTCACAGTTGAATATATCACAAATGACGCCACGGCAAAGATGATGCCTGCGAATAAAACTATAAAATCATCAGCAATATCGAATCGTTGAAGCTCAGCACTTCTCAAATCTGCGGTCTCCAAGGTACTCACTATTGGATACGGGCTAATCGCATCGAGGACCATCTCAGAAACGGTACTGCTATCGACTCCTTCATCGAATTTTACGAGTATTTCATTGATTACATCTTTCTCTCCCACACCTGTGTAAGAGAGTTCCTGAAGAACTGCAATATCTAGCCATATCGGTGCTACTGATACGAAGGAGGCTCGTGATGGTCCATAGATAAGCTGTTTTGGGTTTCTGTGCGGAAATAGATGCTCAAGAGAAATCACAATGCCTACGATTTTCAGTTCGAACTGTTCGCCGAAGACCGACATGGTGAAAGATGATCCTAATTCAATTTCATGTGCTTCAGCAAATGATTTCTCAATAAGCGCAGAGCTATTGTCTGTTGGATTCAGATAGTTTCCCTGATCCAGAAGAAGCTTGAACACATCTGGTGGTGAAGTGGGGTCCAAACCGTACAAGTCAGCAGAATTCTCTTCATTGTCCGAGTATGTTATTCCCCCGAAGACATGATATCGGCTTGTAAACGCTTCAACTCCCGCGATGCTTCCTATTTCAGTGATGTGATCACGCGGAACAGAATATGCAACTGCCATCATATCTGGAGCGGCGTATATGTCGTATGTATTATCAATCGTAGCTCGCATCATTGGCATCATCGATGTAAACATCACTAAGCTTAGTACTGCAATGAACACAAGCAACATACTACTGAAGACTTTCCCTCTCTGACTAAGAATCTCCTTCCTCGTCTTTCGAAGAAGAGTACCCGCCAATTCTATTCCTCCTCTTCATGTTCAGAGATACCGTAAACTTTGCCTGATCGAAGGTATATTGAACGGTTTGCTACATTTGACACTGATGTTTGGTGAGTGACAGCAATAATGGTAGTACCTGTAGTTTCATTGATACTTTTCAGAAGATTCCAGATCACCTCTGAGGTTTCCG
>JARGGA010000503.1 GCA_029210805.1 Candidatus Thorarchaeota archaeon | reverse complement strand
ATATCCTTTACCTTGATAGAGTGAAGAAACTGCTATCTTCTGAATATAACCTTCATCTTCTCCAAATCTTGTGACAAACAATATTCCCTCTAAATCTTCTTCAATGAAAAGTCCGAAGTTTTCATCCCTCTCTATACGAATAAAGAACTGCTCCATTGTTATGCAATCTTCAGGAAATGCAGATTGATCAAGGGCTTTGAACTTCTCCCAATCTTCCTCTGTAAGCACTCTTATGATGCGTTTCCCTTTCATGGGTTTAATCATCTCTCTCAATATTGTCAAGTATTGCAAAACTGAAGATAAATGCTTGGCTAACTTTAGTTGTCGAAAGACTCATCTTGTTCCGGTGTGAACTATTCGGGCGCGTGTCACCAAGGTGGGTAACTAGACAGTATGGATCCAATTGGGACAATCACACAATACTTTCCATTCCTTGATGAAGAAACAAGTAGCATCATGCAAAGTATTATGGAGAAATCTTTCACGATCCACACCCGCGTCTCTTCACAAGGATGGCTTAGTTAATATAATGCAGAGGAAAGATATAGACACGCGTTAGAAAGGGTGTTTCCATAATGGTTGCAAGGAAGATAACAAAGGAGATTCTGTTATGCGGCAGCTTTACAGAGAGGATAAATTGGATAGGTGTGCCCTGTATAGTAAAACAACCTTCAAGAAAAAAGCAATGACACATTCTCTCTAGAATGAATCTATTACATATAGATGCAAAAAGAACAAGCATTGCTAAGACTAGATAGCAATTGGAGATACTTCGAGAACTCCAGTAGGTGAGGCATTTTGGGAAATGCCTAACCCGTTTCCTGAGTTCTTTTCTATGTGGTAGATCAACATAGTTTCAACGTCGTCGATATACTCTGATGTTTTCATTCTTCGGATTATGGTTTCTATCTTGGACAGATTATCAGTTGTCATATAGTTGATCAACACAGGCTTGTTGGCCAAGAGGAATGAAATCCAGTATTCCCTCCCAAATTCCTCCTCGATCCAAGATGCAAGTTCCCTAGGAGTTACTTTTGATTCGTGAAAGCCGATTTTCAGTATGAAGCTGATGCAGCTTTCAGGAGTGTTGTTCATTGAGATAGTGAAATGAACCGCCCCACTCTCATCAAGTTCCTTCAGTATGCGACGAAGCCTTTTTTGCTTGTATCCAGTTTTCTCTGCTAGCTCTTGAAATGGCATTCGTGCATCTGCAGCCAAATGTCCCAAGACATTCATCTGCTGAAAACTGAATTCTGCCTTCTTGCCTCTTGATGCGTACTTGCAATTGTAGGAGAGTTGGCCACTGGGAATCTGTCTTGCAGGCACGAGTTCCGCTGACCGAACCCCGTTGATACCCCTTAGGAACCGACCATACTCATAAACACCATCAGGATAAGGTAATTCAGCAAATACCAGATATCTCTTGGGTCCTACGGCATAGATTTCTTTTGTTGATTCATGAGCACATACTTCATGAATTAGATCATCTCTGTTCTCTGAGAGGTCTGTGATTATCTCGGCATAAGCCCAAGCTACACCTAGGGTTTCTTGCGATAGTTCCACTGTAAATCTCTCAATTATCCCTGCTTCCACCAGTTGGTCTACTCTCCTCTTAATGGTTGGACAGGTAACTCCCATCTGTGTTGCAAGCTTCCTGTAGGAAGTTCTTGAATTGCACAGGAGTTTCAGTAGCAGGGTTTTATCCAGACGATCCATTTTCTCAACCTCACCTTTGGCTAAAATCCAAAGGTCTTATGATAATAGTATTACATCTGACAACTTATTAATGTTGTGAATTGTATTCTATGAATAGAAAATATTATTAAGCAACCATACAATATACTAAGTGTACTCAGTACATAATACATGGTGAATAACAAATGTCTGAAGAGAAAGACAAGCAACGCGGGGGGCAAGCACAGACAACCATCAAGGAGCGAATTCTTGGTGAGCTTTACTCAGAAGAATTCGAGCTAAAGAAAAGAGATGTACACGTCATGACTCGCTTGAGTTCTGATATTGTTCAAATCCTAGATGCTCTTGTTGAGCTTGAAATCTTCAAGAGTAGATCTGCGGCAGTTTCAGCTTATGTCGAGAAAGGAATATCCTCACAAATGGAACTTTATGAAGATATAAGAGATATTGGAAAGAAAATTACTGATATGAGAGAAACCGCAAAGCAATTGGCCTTTGAAGCTTTTCAGGAAAAGAAATAGTTACTGGGGATAGTTTGGAAATGAGGGCACCCTTTCTTCTGGGTGCATAATTCGTTTTAATTTTGGCTTTTCATTTTTATGAACTTAATGAGAGATTACCATCTTCGCCTTCATATGAATCATTTAGCACTTTGTAAAGGCATGATGCACAAACATCTTGGTCGGTTGAATGGCGGTCTCTTGGAAATACCTCAATTGCTTGCTTCAGTTCGCTACCTTTTAGTGGTTGAGTTCTGATTTGAATTGGAATCTTTCTTGACACACATTGCACTTGGCCGTCATCTTGACTGAATTGAACGCAGCCGTAGCATAAGGGAAATTCCCCTTCGGTTTCT
>JARGGA010000502.1 GCA_029210805.1 Candidatus Thorarchaeota archaeon | reverse complement strand
GAAATAGGTCCCTATGGTAGGTGTGACATATTCGCCCTGAAGAAGCACCTTAGGATCAGCCGTTTCCATTGATACAGTTAGAAGAAATCCATCTGCAGATGGTAAAGCTCTAACCAAAGAGGACAGATTACCATGAAGCCGAGGAGATGCAGTTTTGAGGTCCAAGCAGGATATTGAATATCGAGTGCCCTCTATGCTCCTTAAACGCTTATCATCTTCTACAAGAGTAAAATCTGGATTTGTCCTGTTAACCCATGAACTCTGATCAGCGATTTGATCCCTGGCATCAAGATACTTGGGCATCACTAAATAGGTCAGGATGAAGAGGACGGTAAGGACAATGACCAATTGAGGAAGGAGTAGCACACCCGCAAATGACATCAATACCAAAACCACAGAAACAGTCCAAGATTCCTTCTTACCTCGGTCATCCCACCGAATTTCGGTACTGCTAGTTACCGAGAAGGAAGCACCTTGAATCTCTTCAAATGGATCTTTAGCTGGTTCGGACCCCATGACATGTCCACGACCCCTTGCCATATCCTCAGACCCCCACCAAATTGCTTCGCTGGGCAAGAGCTTGAAGCATACGGTGAAAACGCATGGTGTACTCTTCGCCACCGTCTATTACAATCATCTTGCCGATAATCAAGATTTCAGGGAGGTCTCCTGGAGGAGGATCTCCATGGACCCATAATTTAGGGGATGTGACAAGTTTCGTCCATCTGTATCCATGACCAACTCCCAAATTTTCAAGCAGTTCGTCAATGAGAATATCTTCTGGGATGGGAATCATTGTTGTACCACTAAGCTTTTGCAAGTAGTTCAACACCTCCTCTTCGAATGATTTCTATTTCCTCAACCTCTGCAGAATCAATGGGGGTATGCGGATACGCGGCCCGCATAGCAGCTTCAAGTACAAATGCATCCTCAAGTAACTTGTCAGAAAGAATTGCAAGTCTTCTCAAACCACTGGGTAGTCGAATGCCTTTCCGGGAAACTATGAAGCCTACCTTTGTACCGGAACTGCCTAACGGTCGATGTACTATAAATTCAAGAAAACCGCCTGGCTCATCCTGATAGCGGATAGACATTGCTGATAAGACCTTGTTTGCTGAATGACTGAGATCAATCCCCAATGGCACACTGCGAATAAGACGCAGCGCATTTGCTTCAACGCCCCTTGATCGAATCACACCAAGAATTCCACGGTTGGCGTCCCATAGAACCTTGGGAATTTCAGACGAACTTTTGTATACTGCAAGAAAAAGAAGCAGAGTCGCCATTCCAACAATTGATAGAACAAGTTGTTCCAAGGATTGTTGAGTCGAGAAACTAATGCCCCAAGCAGCAGCCAATGCGGCTACTAAGAACCAGTGTAAATTTGGCGACTCATGCCAGCTCATACAAAATCCACCTCATGTAGAACTAAGGCACTGTCGAATTCTTTTGTTCGAGAGCTATTTACAGCCTGCCTCACTCCAACACCCATCCAAAGCCATGCACCCACACCAATAGCAGGACCCACTCCAAAGAGCAGGACCAAAGCAGCCATCACTGCAAGTACTGCCGGTATAGATAGTATTCTAAATTTCAAGTCTATTATCCACACTCCTTAATTCAAGAAAAGTCGAGATTGCATTCTTCATCTCCCCAGTTCCCTGATAGGGCCAAAGATCAGAAATAATCTCATCTCCAAACAATGTGATTTGGCGTTCGAATCTCTGGTCGAGAAGAACCACCACACCCCAATCTTCTGGTGATCTTCGTAATCGACCAACAAGTTGAATGACCTTCCTAATGGAAGGTATAACAGCTGAGTAGTAGTAGCCAGCGCCTTCCCCAAAACGACGCTCATACCAACTCTGTAAGGCATCCTGATAACTCGTAGGAGGGCTAAATGGTATCCCAACCCCGATTATCATATCTATCAAAGAGCGACCATTTGAAACTAAATCCACACCCTCACTGAATTTCCCACCGTAGACCAAGAATACAGCTTTTGGACCAGTATGCACTCCTTCTTGGAGATCTTCAATTCTAGCTTCTCGGCTTTCAACAATCCGTTCCCTGAACCCACAATCGATATTGTAACTCAATACTTGTTCCATGATAGCATAGCTTGGGAAAGCAATCAGTGCGGTTTTCTCGGCGGGCATTGTAACCAGTGCCGCTTCAATTCGGTTGGCAATGGTACGCCAAAGTTCAGGACCTCTTTCGGTGTATTTGGTGGAGATATCCCGATCAAGAAGAACTAATCTTGAGGCTTTAGGATAGGGACTGCCTAGATCCTCTGTAAGAGCACCCTTAACACCCATTAAGCTGGCGTAAAGCTTTGTAGGTCTGAAAGTTCCAGACATCATCACTGCGGCCCGGGCATTCCGGAGAACAGGAGCTATCAATCCCGCAGCATTTAGAGGACGAATCTTTAGCTCCCCATTCGATATCGAAATCTCTTGATTCCATCTTGATGATACAGAAGCTGTAACGTGCCAATCATCACTCTCAGAAGCACGTATTCCGGCATAAAGAAATTCAACCAATCTATCCAA
>JARGGA010000030.1 GCA_029210805.1 Candidatus Thorarchaeota archaeon | reverse complement strand
TGTAGACACTTGCGACTCTCCAAACCCGTCAGAGTTGCAGTTGTAGGCAATTTCACAAAGCTCCCATCATTATATACTACCTAATTACAATTCATTCATCAGTTACGAAGACTCAGAGTCGGTTCTGACTCTGCTGGTAGAGGGGGACCCATGCTCATCTACCCAGAATGCCCTGTTTCTGTAATCTCCTGATTTGCTGTGTAACATACTCGGTTGGAAAAAGAGAGGAAGGGAGAGGTCGAAACCTCTCTCAAGCGATTACTCGTCGCCCTTTCTGTAGGACTCTGCAAGTAGGTCTGGAATGTAACGAACTTTCATCCCTGTCTTAGAATCCTTCATCATGTCGTTGATCTGAATGGTACAGAACGGACACTCAGTTGTGACCATGTCTGCGCCAGTGGCCTCGATGTACTCTTTCTTAGTATGAGCGATCTTCTGTGAGAGGTCACGCAGACCAGCACGAACTCCACCGCCAGCACCACAGCAACGATTCTTCATTGGATCATCAATGTACTCCACACCAGGAATGAGTTTCAGAAGCTCGATAGGTTCACCATAGACCCCCTGACCCCTACCCAAGTGGCAGGGTTCATGGTAGGTGACTTTGAGATTAATCTCACCCTTAGGTGGTACGATATTATCTACGCCAATGATGTCAATCATGTACTTGGCCATATCATAGACCTTGAACTTTGGAGGTGTGCCTCGCTTCTCTTCAATGTACGGTATGTGATCTTCTGTTAGGGTCTTACCGCAGCCTGCACAGGCTACAACCACTGTATCAAAGTTGTACTTTTCTGCAGCAGCCTCGAATATCTCGGTGACCCTGTCAGCTGCTGCATGAGCAGTATTGAGGTCGCCAGTTCTGAAGGCGGGGCTTGCGCAACACCATTGTTCCTTTGGAACAATAACATCGATGTTGTTACGGTTAAGCACCTCAATGAGTGCCTTACCTGTGCTCTGCATTCGGTAATCAATCAGACAGCCTGTGAAGAAACCTACACGACCCTTGGGATTCTCTACTAAGAACTCCTCGGTATCAAGACTGCGTAGAAGTCCTGTTTCTTCTTTCTCTGGAACAGCTCGGCCAGTTGTATTTACCTGGTCGAGGAAAGCCTGCTGACCATCGGCAAGAGGATAACCGGCTTCAACAGCCTTTGCACGGAGTAATTCAACTGCCAGAGAGGGGATCTTAATGCTCTTCGGACATATGTCTTCGCACATCTTGCAGGTTGTACAGCTGTAGACAGACTCGTTCATCGCCATGGCAATACGGTCTTCTACGTCTCGTGGGTCGAGTTCAAGTCGTGCAATCTGTCGGATGATCATTGGACCGGGGTACTCCCAGGTTTCATGAACTATCGGACAGTTAGACAGGCACGCACTACACTCGATACACTTGCGAATCTCACGTAGCTTTTCAAATTCTTCAGAATGAATGATCTCAGGTCTCTGAGGAGGCTTGTCACGAGCAACGTAAGGACGGATTCGTCGAATCCTGTAAGTGGTCTGAGCGATATCACAGACCAAGTCCTTGATGACAGGCATCTTCTCCATGGGTTCGAGAATAAGTTTCTCTTCGGGGTCAGCCTTGGTTCTACATGCAATTCGTGCAATACCGTTTACCTTTACGGCACATGAACCACACTGTCCTCCTCTGCACTCCCAACGAAATGCAAGGCTTGAATCGTGTTTATCCTGAATGTAGAGTAAAACATCGAGGACTGTCATCCCAGGTTCGTATTCAACGCTGAATTCCTGGTAGTAGGGATAATCATTGACGTCTGGGTTATAGCGAAGAACTGATGCCTTGAAGGTTCCTGTCATTCTTAGTTACCACCGCTGCAAGTGCGCTAGACAAGCCCCAAACAGAGCTGTGTTTATACCTTACGGTCAAGCACCAGATTGAAAAAAGCGATGGATAAAGCTCTCCGTAATATCTTCAATGATTCTCTCGAATTTCCCCAACGAAACAGGTGGAAGGCTAAACATTCTCTCTCGCTGACCATTATGGATATCGTAGGCCTCCATGAAGGTGAAACGTTTGGCTGAACAGGAAGCCGATGCTATATCGGCCCTTTCCTCAGTATAATAGAATCTCCAATATCCTGTACGGTCGCGAACGCCCCACACAAACACATTATCCAACAACCTTTCTTCCGACATTATAGTAGTCATACTCCGCCCCCTAGGATATATAAAATCAACGGCCTTCATCAGTGTAAATCGTGGTAGGAGGGAGCTTCATCGTAAGAAGTGCTTGATGAACACATCAAAAACGACACCCCATAGCTCCAAATATAGCAAAACGTGGATATCAATCCCTTAGCCATATATTGACAATATCAGCCGAAGTTCCCACATAGAATAGAGGCTGTGTGATTTCAGGAGTCTGGTATGTATCCCTACCAATATAGGACCAGCCCTCATTATGATGCACATCAAACTGTGTACGGTAACTTCCAACAACTTTTCCATTGACTCCATCTGGAAGGTCAATATTCAAAAAGAGCTCACCACAATAAAACCCGACCTCAAGCTTCTGCTCAATCGATGCATCCTCGGTCAGTTGACAAATTGCCACTGTATCCGAATCCCCAAAAAATATTATTTTAGTATCCACGGCAGTGACATTTCCATCACATATCATTACAACTGTGCAGTTCATTATCCCTTTGAAAACTACCAGAGTAGGTAGAGAAGCTCCCAATGTTAGATTTAGTGTCTTGACCTGTGCATAAGCTGTGATAAACCCGTCGTCGTCACCATCGCCATCATATCCAATTCCTACTAGAAATCCAGATGAGTTGTATTGATAATGGACCTCAAAACCATGACTACCAGAATATAGCTCATCCGATACATCAATGTAGGGTCATCCACAAAATCAACATAGATAGTTGCATTCGCGAAATAATCAATCCCCAAGTTGAATTCGTATGGAGTTCCCGAATAACGCATCTCCGAGGTGGTGTTGAGTGCGCTCCACACTCCAACCACCCCGGTGATGGAAATCACCAATACGGCCGTTAGTGCCAATGCAGTCTTCTTTCGTTCCATGTCCATCACCTATGTAAATGGCAATCGAACTATTTAAGCTGCGTTGGCAGCAAGAACGGGCATCCTCATCACCACTTGCGATAGTGCCAGAGATACTGTCAGCAACGAGAGGCTGACTCTTGCCACTCCTGTCCAATCACGAGCCAATCGAACATTTCCATCATATCCCCAGTCTCCAGTGTTGAGCGCAGCGCTGGTAAGCACTGATACAGTCATCACTGCTAGGAATATGCCTGCCCCGCCAAGGGGTCTTCCCGCCTCGTCGTATGCAAGTAAGCTGTCAAAGGTCATCTCAATGATGACCTCTCCGATTATCTCAGCATATTCGATCATTCCTTTCACAACCAAGAGCCCAATCTTCCTAGATGTAGACACGGTGACTATACCATGGGCATTATTACCAAACCTTCGAATCATGGTTTCGGACCAAGTCTCAACAGCTTCTCTCGAAGCTACTCGTGACAGTGAACCGTGCTCCAGAATGTTATCAATAGAGCCGAATAGTCTATGTTTAGCCAACGAGCCGGTTGTTGCCCCTGCTCCTCTAGCCAATGAGCCTGCGAGTCCGTTCATTCCCATGGACATCAGCTCAGCCATTGCCTCGCTCAAGATAAGGTCTATTGCTTTATCGGAAACAAGGTGCATGTAGGTGAACTCATCCACGAATTCCTGAGTGAAGAGGGCATCCTCGTCACCCAAGAATGTCGTACCAGCTCTAGCTGCATTCATGGCACCCTTGAGAAGATGGTCAGCGATGCCCTGCCCGGTGAATGTTGATACGATGAGGTCCGCACCCCAATAGGCCGAACCGACATTTCCAGTTGCCACTCCAGCGAGGAACATTCCTCCACCAAAGACCACCATCAGTGGCTTTAGAGCATTCGCATCCTCATTTTGTTCCATCAGAATGCGGTTGTACTCTGTAATGTAATCGCTCTCGTACTGCATCTTCATGATAATTGTGTCAGCAAAGAGGATACTCTTCATGTGACTTACCATGTTCGTTATCGTTGATGGATCATCTCTGAATACCCAGACCCTTACAGCAGGAACGGAAGTAGCGAACTCGCCATCCGATGTCCACATTGATGCGCCGTAACCCATTTCTGAATCCCTGTAAGAACCGTCCACAAAGTCATTCAGGTTGTAATTCAGAGTGGCAATACCGTTACTAGGTTTCACCGAGATATCCTCGACCATTTTACCTCCAAAGTAGAGCTGAGAATAGACCCATACATTGGCGCCGACTCCCGTAATTCCATTCACGAGGTCCATGTTCATTGTAACGGATATTTCTCTACCCCTGATGAGCTGATGTCTCTTTACCGAACCGGGAGCTGAGAGCCAATCCAAACCAGGTGTGTAAAGGTCAAACTTTGGATTATCTGAATCCCAAGTAGAGTCCTCTACAACGGTTGGTCTGATTAGCATGGTAGCGGTTTCTATATCCATGGTCTTGACTACCTGTTCACCATCGTCAACATAGGTATTATCTGGGAACCAGTTGGCACCGTTGTAATCCGGTACGGTCTTCTCTATGAACTCGTCGAGTTCACCGTTGCCAAAACTCTTACCACCTACCTGATTCGCAATCATATTTCCAGACGCATATTCACCCAACCCGACTGCATTCGCCATCCAGCTAGTGAGCCCAAGACCCATGAGTAGTGGGTTGGTCGCCATGCCTACAACACCGAGAAGGTTCTTTGTTTCCCCTCTCAATGCCGAACCCTGCATCTCCTGAAGCCATCCCTCAGAGTTATAGAGTTCCAGTCTATCTTCCATGACATATTCAAGTGTCATGTTGGATATCAGGTCAATGTCAGGCATATGGCCTAACAGGTTCAGATGGTTATCTCTGGCGATAAAGTCCATGTAGGCTTCAGATGTTGATACATTCGCCCAGACATGTTCTCTTGAAATCATCTGAGAAATACCAAATGTGACAATTCCTCCACCATAACTATCAGCTTGGAATGTCACTGGATTTGCGTATTGACCCGGAGCGCCCTGAACCCAAGTCCCGTACTCAATGTAACGCCGTTTGATAGAATCCAAGTATCCTAGGTCTACGGACCAAAGAGGCATATAGTCATCTAGGTCCCCGAGTAACATCTGACCAGTTGGAGTTGGTTCGAGGCCCATCGGAGTGCGTTTCATCGTCACGTCAATGTCCGGCATCCAAGCCATATACACATCATCGGTACCACCGGAACCTGGATATGATGTGGGATATGCTCCACCTAGGTCCTTCACTTTCCAGTAGTATCCTGTTGCCGCCATCTTTGCGCTTGGAGCATATATTGCTCCTACTGGGTCATATGTCACCTTATAGAGAGCAGGAGTATTGAGAAGCCTTTCTCCATCACGAAAATCAACACGAGCCAATACAACTGGGGCTAGGGAGGCCGCGTTCATATGAAGCGGGTTGGATGCTGTTCCTTGGGATGAACTCAAGACTACGGTAGACTGTACGAGGTTATTATAGTCCAAGATGTTGATGTTCTCAGAATCGCTCCATCCTGGAGTGTTTTGGAAATGAGAGTGGGTTCCGAAACCCGATTCCACAGTGGATTGAATCCTCTCAAGAGCAATATCCTGAGTTGAGGGAAGAAGATACCTAGTTGTGCTAACATCCTGCAATGTGCCTGTATCAACTGTAGGTAGAACCATTGAGAAACTAGGGTCTATGCCCAGATGTGTACGGACCATAAAGTCCTTCTCAATTGATATTGAGTGTATCAAAGCGTTGCCAGCGCAAATAGACCTACCAGTACTGTAGGAATTGCGCTTGTATAGTTGAAAAGAGTGGATGCTTTTGATTCAATGCGTTCTGAACGATTCAGCTCAATTTCATAGTCCCTCTGGAATATTCCTAGAAGGACATCAGTACACTGTTCCTCTTTTGTTTGCGACATTACGAACGCCCAATTATTTGTACGACAGCACCTTTGAAATAAATCTTTCTCAGAAAGGGACTCTCACGGTTCTACGTGTGTGAAGTGTCTGCGAATACTCGATTTACCCAACTCTTCGCCACACCACGCACACTCAACCTCTTACTCATCGTCGTGAATCGTGTTCAGTGCTAGATTGCTATTCGTCAGTATCCTATCAAGAGGAATGTCCTCTCCCCTCTCCTGTGCAGTGATCATGCTGAAGTAGTCCTCAGAAACCATCTCTACCTCAAGGCTGATTATCAACCTCAAGATTCCATCAGCACCCGATTCGATGCACTTGTACTCGCTCATGAACTATTCACTCTCCTCATCATCCCCTTCCATCTCTCCACGAAGCCCCGCAGCTAGGGTCTTGCTGAAGTTGAAGATTTCCTCGGCTTGCTGAAGTGAAAGGTCTTTCATCTCTGTGACGACCTCTCCGTTTCGGAACAGGATGACATCGTAGGAGGTCGCAAGGTTAGGCTCATTGCACTTGTAAGGTGAGAGAGCCCCACAGATGAGATGGAACTCGGTCATGACCATTGGAGGTAGGTCGAACTTGTCTTCCAAGATGATGTGGGCCTTCTCCCTGTAGAGGGATAGCTCGGTCCCATTGCATTCGTTTTCAAGAACTTCATCATTCATTGCTTTCATAGCTCCCGAGAGACAGTGTCTTATGATTCAACTAACACATGCCCTCTCAGAATTGATTCGTGTCCTATCCTTATAATCCCGTACAGAACGTATATTTAATATTCATGTGTGGTGATAATTATTATTTCATGTGGAGCTTAAATAGGACTGGAAGTATGAAGGATTAGTAGGTTGTCTTGAGAAGCATACTCGTTTTGGGGTGCCCTCCTCTATATCCCTCCTACCACAGCTCCGATGATAGACAACCTCCGACAATGGGAGTATTGATGTATGACCTATCACTAGAACGGGAGAAAACGTGGGACGAATTCTCCACCTTTTTGTTAATGGGACTCTACACTAGCAGAGTTCCCTTTTCATCAATCAAGGTTGTGGAAAGAGAAATTTCTCGTACGATTCTGGTTAACCTTTTTGAATCAGAGTT
This sequence comes from Candidatus Thorarchaeota archaeon, assembly GCA_029210805.1. Classification (GTDB taxonomy): domain Archaea; phylum Asgardarchaeota; class Thorarchaeia; order Thorarchaeales; family Thorarchaeaceae; genus MP5-2226. Next base: position 11,124 of record JARGGA010000030.1, on the reverse strand, counting down.
GAAGACTACGGGTCGGTAAGATGGACCTACATGAACAAAGTACCAACTTGAGTTACCCATGCAAAACTAGAGTTAGAGCATAAATTCGGTATCCGATCTCTCTTGGTAGAACCGCAAGTTGCCAAATCGAGTTAACCATACTATATAGGAAAAGCAGAACCTGACTTTGGCAAGTTTCTGAGGGGCGTACTCCTTTTTGGCTACACTTCTGCCTGCTCTCTGTAGCGTGGCTTCCCTCAATTACGAAACTCAACCCTCCTACCACGAATGGCCCCGATGAGGAACTTGCCCTTTTGTCCTCTCGACCTTCCGAACTATTGAAGAAGAAGGGGATTCCACCCGTCTATTCGGTATCCAATATCTCTCGTTTAATAGGGTGCATCATCCTTGTCGGGATTGTATCGTTGCACACTTGCTTTGAATGTCTTTGCCATTTTTTGGTCCTCCTCAAGGTAGCTCAATCTTGGTAACTACCACATCTTCCTTTCGTAGTTCCATCTCGCCGTCTTCGCCCCTGCGAATTACGATATTGTAATAGCCCTTGTCATTGGGGTCTGCGTCAGTTCGGAAATGTGCGCCTCTGTTACCCTTTCTCATGAGGGCTGCCTCAGCAACCATCCTTGCTGTCTTGACCATGTGCTCATATTCAAGAGCCTGATGCCAGCCGGGGTTGAAACGCTTCTCGTTCACATCCACCTTAATCTTTGGAACAACTTCTTTCTGGATACGTCTGAGTTCCTTTACTGCGAAGGCCATGTCCTCTTCATTCCTGAAAATCTGGACCTTGCTCCACATGAGTTCTGTCAACTCCTCTCGGGCATCTGATGGGGAAACTCCCTCTGTTCGTATCAGCATAGCCTCAAGATGTGCGAATTCTTCCTGGATCTCTTTTCTGTTGACTCCAAGTCGTTCGTTCTTCTTGGCATACTTTGCAGCATTTTCACCAGCAAGTGCTCCATATACTTGAGTGTCAGCCAGAGCATTTCCTCCAAGTCTGTTGCCGCCGTGAACTCCACCAGTGCATTCGCCAGCTGCAAAAACACCAGGTAGGGTTGACTGGGAATTGGTGTCTATCCTGATACCGCCCATGAAGTGATGTGCTGTGGGTGATACTTCCATTGGGTCATGGCGAATATCAACTCCAGCATCATCGAACTGCTCGATCATGCTCTCAAGTCTGAACTCGATTATCTGATGTGGCAGGTGTGCGATGCTCAGGTAGGCCCCACCATTTGGTGAACCACGCCCCTCAAGCACTTCGGTCATGATGGACCGTGCAACTTGGTCACGACCCGCCAGTTCCATTACCTGTGGGTAGTAATTGTTCATGAAACGCTCGCCCTTGTTGTTCAGGAGGATTCCTCCCTCACCACGGACTGCTTCAGTAACCAGCCTGCCTACTGCGGATTTTGGAGCACACATTCCAGTTGGGTGCATCTGCACGAACTCCATATCAATTAACTCAGCTCCCGCCTCATACGCCATCCCGTACCCGTCACCGACATCGAGTTGAGCATTGCTTGTAACACTAAAGATACGACCTGCACCGCCAGTACCCATGACCACAGCCTTAGGTCGAAAGACTAGGTAATCACCGTACTTCAAATCGACTGCAGTAACTCCAGCAATCTTGCCATCTGTGAGTAGTAGCTTTGTTGCAAACACCTCATCGTACACTCGCACGGAGGTCTTTCTGATTGCCTCAGTGAGTGTGACCATAATCTCGGAACCGGTCCTGTCTGATGCATAGGCAGTTCTTCTCCAAGACTGCTTCCCAAAGGGTCGCTGAGCGATCTTGCCCTCGGGAGTCCTATCAAAAACAGCGCCCATGTCTTCGAGATCATAGATACGCTCGGCAGCATTCTCAACAAGAATCTGTGCAAGTTCCTGGTTGTTCAAATAATTGCCGCCCACGATTGTGTCACGCATATGCGTTTCAACGTCATCATCAGGGTCAACGTTTCCAAGTGATACATTGTAGCCGCCCTCGGCCATGGCAGTATGAGCCTTGCCGACGAGCTCTTTACTAATCATAATTACGTCGAGATTGTGATTCGCGGCTTCTATTGCTGCACGGCATCCTGCGCCGCCTGCACCAACAACGAGTACGTCACACAATATTGTCTTGTATGGAAGGTCTTCCAATAGCTGTCCTCCAATGGAGTTGTTCCTGTAATGTCGCCGAGTCTTGGCTCCCGTTTAAGAGTTACTGTTGAGGGCAGTTATTGAGAGATGCACTTTTTCATAGATTATGCCAATTTCGCGCGATATGATACGGTAGTGGAAATTGTTTTTAGTGAAAAAGTTCATAGTCTACGTAGATTTCGACTCGGAAGGCGAAGTCATTGGGAGTTTGTTGTATGGGAAAAGAAGATCTGATACTGATTCTGGCAATGATAGTGCTATTCATAGTAGTGGGATATGGAATGTCCCTACAGATGACTGCATTGGGCGGCTGACACAACAGAACACGCATTAGAAATCACACGGGGGCAGTGGGATAACCACATCCACCATCGAGTTGTAGTCTTAGTCCAGATATGGGTCACAAACGTGGTAGAAAGTGAAGAACGGCTACTGCCTAGCACCCTATCCGTACATAGAATGCCTGTCAGCATCTTTGAATTTGCTGTGTTGAACGCGATAGGGCTTTGCATCAGCATAACGTTTCTGACTGTCAAGGAGTCTTATCAGACGTCTTAGTGTCAGTTCATCATCAGGTCTCATTCTTACCGCTTCAGTAAGGTGTTCCTCAGCCTCTATATTCCGACCCATAAGATGCAACATATACCCGAAATCCGCCCTAAACTGAGCGATCTTTGGACGAAGCCTAATAAGGTTCAAAAAACCAGGAACAGCTTCCTCATACTTCTCGGATTGAATATGAAACAAAGTGATGTCGTACCATGCAGTTTCATCATCGATATCCTTCAAAATTCGCTGTTTAGCTTTCTCGTAGTTCTTCAGTGATATCGTTGGGTGTTCACTTTCGTTTTCGTATCTACTTAGCCACATTTGTCGCATTTCTTCAATCTCTTCTGGCCCAGAAGTTTTCATAGCCCGTGAAAATATGGTTAGTCCTAGCTCTTCTTGGATGGATATCTCAATACCTGATTCTCGTGCTTCCTTGATTATCTGCTTAGCTTCTTCATCTCGCTCCGCTTGGTATAGAAACTTGATTAAATCAATCCATGCTTCTCTTCTGTGTGGTCCAGTTTCTATCCCTTTTTTGCATGCGTTAATTGCGTCTTCCAATCTATCCGTTGCTTGTTTTGCCAGAGCAATGTTATTCCATGCATCTGAGAAACCAGGATTGATTTGCAATACCTTCTCAAAAGCATCAATAGATTCTTTGTACTTATGTTGACCCAGAAGCACAACTCCTCTCAAATTCCATGCCATATCCAGATTTGGTGATACCTCAACTGCTTTGTCAGCAACCTCTTTTGCTTCTCCATATCTTCCTTCTTTGTGAAGAAACGTTCCTAGCTGACTCCATAAACGGCCATCCCACTCATCAAGTTTCACTGCACAACGATGTGCGCGCTCAGCCGTCTTTTTATCTCCCAGAAGAGAGCAAATTGTTCCCATGGTGCCCAAGAAAAGTGCATTCCGTTTATCCAGCTTTATCGCTTCAAATAGGTGTTTTTGCGCCTTTCGAAACTGTTTCTCTCTGTAGTAGGTGTATGCAAGCTCATAATGTGCCCATTCAAGAGTTGGATCCATTTCGATCGCCTTGCTAAGGTACATGATTGCCTGTTGTCTATCCCCCTCAAGTCTATGGGCAGTTCCGAACTCATACCACCATGTTGGATCATCCGCTCGCTCAATAGCCTGAACTGCAAGTTTTCTACCATCAAGCGATTCTAAGAATGCTTCTCTGGAAAGGCGTTTCACTTCAAACAGATTCTTTCCAGCTTTCTTGTTGGATGGGTCCAGCTTGACTACAATCTCAAACATCTTTTGTGCTTCTTCATAGCGATTTGTTTCAGCACAAAGTGCCCCATAGTTATTCCAGATGTCTGCTCGAGGTTGTCCATTTTCAATGGCTACTTCCATAGCGGTCTTTAGCAAACCTTCTGCTTTTTTGTGCGCCCCCATTTTGAAGTAGATGTATCCAAGATTCAACCATACACTAGACTGATTCTCATCTCTCTCAAGAATTTGTGAATATGCTTCAATAGCGCCTCTAAAATCGTTGAGGTCTTCCAGAACTAGTCCAAGTTGGAGCCACGCTTCCAGGTCTTCCGAATCAAGAGTTATAATATTCAAAAGTATCGCATTTGCCTCTTCTAATTGCCCGTCTGCATAAAGTTGTAGAGCATCATGATAAAGACTGTCGCGAGAAAAATCGCTGGTTGATTCACTATTCACTCTAACTCCTCACTCTGATTGTAAACATCTTACCTTATTTAGTGCCCAGAAATCAAGTACATTTGGCCAACAATTTGAACAAAATTTAGAGGACCGTTTCAGACTTGTGAGGATAATAGGTATCTGTCAAGCAGATAGAACAGTAATCACTTTGCATCCACGGTTTGGGGCAGCTATATCGTTTTATTGTGAAAAAATCTCGAAAATTGGTGCAATGGACAGCTGAGATTAGATGAAACTGAGGATCCCCAGATTTTTCTCCCTTGATTAGATGTGATACTTGATAGTGTATTTCGAGAATCTATGTTTACACCAATCTTGGTATGGACCGCATCATATCCCACCCATTACTCCATTCTCATGACTCAAATTAAGATTGAACCCGTATTAGTAGGGGAGATGAGTTTTTAGATGAGATTCAGGTTCCTCGTGATGTTTGTCTTGATATTAGCGCAGGTCCTAGTAATGCCGATACCGGTCTCTGCGAACGAAACCTTTGATCCGTTTGAAAACACGATTCCGCTGAATCAACTTCCAGAGAACTGTTCATGGGCCACAGTTGACGAACCTTTCAATGATGGGCCAGATTACTTCAAAGTTGATACATTCAATGTAACGCCATCATGGAATTCTCTAATCGTTCAAACGAATACATCATCATCATTCTTAGATATCCGCCTTCTGCACAATGATACATTATTCTCCACCTATCGATTATGGTTTGACAATGTGACGATTTTGACACTGAACTATCACTATGATACTCTTCAACTCCAAGTTTCATCCTCCTTGAGAGGCGCGGAAATCACCATGGGCGTTTGGAGCGGGAACGCTACCACTCTCCCAATCGTTGCAGTCATCACTGATATAACTATCATCATTCAAAATGTTATAGTTACCCAGAATGTTACTTACACGGAAACTGTTACAATCATCCAGAATATGACTCAAATTATGGAGTTCTGGAATACGAGCTATGTATACCTCACAGAAACAGTACTACAGTACTTGCCACTCTTCTCAGATTATAGCATCTGGTTGCCTCTCACAGGAAGCATGTTTGCAGTTGGATCAGTAATTACTCTCTACATGTGGAATAGAAATAATCCCAGATCGACTCCGGATACTAAATCAGCAAAAGAAATTCTGGATGATATTTTTGAGGATAAGCAGAATAAATAGCGCCTCTGTCACAAAATAGACAGAGGCTTTCAATTAGCTTTCTACACTTTTACGCCAATTTTGGCATAGACTTCAGCCTTTCGTGCAGCAACTCGCTTGTCCATCTCATCGTGCATGCTACTGCCGTGAGAGTCCATTGTGACAAGTAGAGGGCCGAGTTCCTCGGCAGTAATTACCCAGAGAGCCTCAGGCATCCCAAGATCACTCCATTCGTAAGCCCTGACTTCTTTGAGCCCTTTCGCTGCAAGAGCGCCACAGCCACCAGTATAACTGCAGTAGACGGCACCAACTTCCTTGAGCGCAGCCAGAGTCTTTGCACCCATGCCACCCTTGCCAACTAATATTCGAGCCTTGTACTTGCGAAGGAAATCATCCTCGAAGAGTTCCATTCGAATGCTCGTAGTAGGACCTGCAGAAACAATCTTCCACTTACCGTCCTTTTGCCAGGCAACTGGACCAACGTGATAGATGACACTCCCCGCGAAATCTACAGGAGGTTTCTCACCCTTCTCGTACATATGAAGTGCACGTTCATGCGCCTCATCTCGAGCGGTGTAAACATGTTCCCCAGTTACGTAAACAATGTCACCAGTCTTCAGTTTTCGAGCATCTTCTTCAGATATTGGAGTTGTAAGATGATATTCAGCCATTTAGTTTCCCTCCACAGGATGTGTAATGTATGTGACATCCAAGTCCTTAGTAATTACAGCAGTGCTCCGACGAGCGGCCCAGCACTGTACAGCCACACCCACTGGTAGGCTTGCTGGGTGACGCATTGCATAGTCAACCTTGACACCTAACACAGTGGTCTTTCCTCCAAGACCCATTGGACCAATGTCTGTGTGGTTGATAGCATCAAAGATCTCTTTCTCGATCTGAGCAACTTCTGGCTCTGGATGAGAGTCATCAAGTGGACGCTGTAATTGTTGCTTGGCTATCTTGATGGCAATATCAGCTCCTCCACCGATTCCAATACCGATGATGTTGGGTGCACATGCCTTGCCCATGTAACTCATGGCATTATCAACAACGAGTTTCTTCACACCAGTCAGACCGACTCCGGGTTTGAGCATGCCAACAATGCTGACATTCTCACTACCACCACCCTTTGGGAAAGCAGTGACCTCAAGAGAATCACCATCGACTATCTCCCAGTTAATCCAGGGAATCTTCTTGCCAGTGTTATCACCAGAGTTACCGCCAACAATGGGATTCACCGCATTGGGTCGGAGTGGGACCTCAGCAGTAGCCTTGATTGTGGCCTTCTCGAGTGCACTCTTGATCTCACCAATGAATGGGAACTTGTCGCCCACCTTGATGTAGAAAATCATGATTCCTGTATCTTGGCACATTGGAATCCCACCTTCTGCAATGTCAATGTTGGTGAGAATTGCTCCAAGCTGTGTCTTTGCCGTCTCATTTGTCTCATTATCATGAGCTGCTCTCAGTGCACCCTCAACATCCTTTGGGAGCTTGGTTGCAGCCATTTTGAGAAGACGGAACGTTGTATCATGGATAACCTGAAACGGATCTTTCATTATATCAACTTCTGTCCTTTGAACTGTAGGGGAGTAAGATCATCCCCTCACACAGGCTGAAGGGCCAAGGGGCCCTTAATTTGTCTTATCGTCAATACCTATATTGAGGAGATACCTAACACAGAGTGGGAGAAATGGTACTAGAAGTAACTGCCCAAGGAATTGTAGCGTTTGGTCTTGCTGTTGGATTGCTAGTAATGGTCGGTACAATGGATATCAAGACAAGAAAAGTATCGAATGACATCATGGCGATAGCCATAGCAATCGGATCGTTAACAGGAATAGTTACAGGACATCTTCTAGACCAAGCTTTCCTCCACCTGATAGCCTTCATTGTTACACTACTCCTTGTGATTCCTCTATTCTACAAAGGAGCAATAGGAGGCGCAGATACAAAGACCGTTATGCTCTTGGCTGTTATCAGCCCAGGATTTGAATTTGGGCAGTATAGTGATCCCATATTTGAGGGAATACTGGGAGTTCTTGTGCCACTATTGGTCATGTTTGTGATGGGAAGTATATACTCTAAGAAGAAAGTATCAACAGATAGTAGGCGAACACCCTTGATTCCATTTCTGTTCATAGGATATCTTATTGTACAGCTACTCGTACTATTCTAGCTGTTCTTCTTTTTCGTTTGTGTCTTTTTGACCTGAATCCCTTTATCGTCGATAACGTAAGGATGTTTTTTCATGCTATGAGAAGTAAGTCGCATCTTCCAGATTAGTAGATCACGATCAAGACCTCCATCATTCTCACGGAGATTCAAGGTGATTAGACCCTGGGCAATAAACTGCTCAACACCAGCTCGGCTTTGTGTTGAGGAATCATCAATTTCACCTATGAAAAGAGAGGTTATATTCAGTTCATTAAGTAGGGCACTAATTCGATATAGTTCACGTCGGACTTCTGATGGTTCACTGAATCTCAACGTGAGCCCCGAAATGCTATCCAGAACAAGTCGCTTTGCCTTTGTTTCTTCTATGGCATTATAGATTGTTTCAGCAAGGGCTTCCATATCGAATCCACGTTTCAATGCAAATTTCTCAGAGGTTGGAAGGCCAGCTTTACTGGATGCCGCATCGATTATTGTTAGTTTGCCCGATTTTTCTAAATCACTCAGGTTCCACCCAAATTGAAGCGCTTCGGCACGCAGGTCGTTGGGGCGGGCTTCCAGAGTGACAAGAATGCCAGGTTCATCATGTTGGGATGCCCCATTGTAGAGGTACTGCATTCCAAAGATTGTTTTGCCAGATCCAGAGCGACCAGAGAGAAGAGTAGTGCTGCCCGCCGGTATGCCACCGCCAAGTAGGTCGTCAAGTCCGGGGATGCCGGTTCGAAGCTTGTTCATATGCATTCATCTCTTATTCTGCTCTGCCGCTAATCTCCCACCCTTTCACTACATTTGATAGAGGGACTGTTGACACGTTGACTATATCTGGGGATTTGCTGAGTTCCGTCCTCTTGCTTTCTAAATCTTCTAGGGATTCGCCAATCATCAATGCATGGATGGTCATTGGTTCTTCAACTGCCACCCAGATATAATGTTCAGCCTCAGCCAGCTCTTCGGCAAAAGTTGCAGTTCTATCCTTGCTAATATCAGGAAGTATGTGACCTCCAATCTCAATTCGGACAAGTGCAGCAGCATTATACCCCATTGCCTCTGGCTGCACAAGTGCAGCAAATCTGCTAACAATACCCTTGTCAGCTAACCTTTTTGTTCTGAAGTGAACCGTCGTATCTGGTTGCTCCAGTTCCTTCCCAATGTGGGTGAAAGGAGTTCGCGCATCGCGCTGCAAGATGCGTATCAAACGGCGGTCCAAATCATCTAGTCCCTTTGGCATAACACTCAAATTGTGTGGAAGTCTGTTATTAAATGTTGCGCGATTCGCAATAGTGATATTAATTTCTGTGGATTCTGCAATATCAGTATTTAATCGGATCGGACACGTTATGAAATGATGAGTACTTCATTAAAGTAGTCTGTTATTGATGAGAGATTCACAAGAACCCGGCTGTAAATACCTTTACAAGTCCTTCAAGAATGCTTGCAGGAAGGGTGAAGGCATATAGGATTGTCCAAAGCAGTACCCAAAGAAGAAGGTATGAAGGTAGAGTACCAGTGATAAGCTTCTGTCGCCCACCAAGATCCTCGGGATCAATCTCCAATAGATAGACAACCACATAGAGACTCAAGGCGTAAATTAGAAGGCCCAGCATCAATCCTCGAATACCGGCGAATGCTTGTCCTCCGGCTGCACAGGCGATGCCACTCATGATGGCAAAGAGAATCTTAACATAGTACTGTTGGTCATTCGGGCTTTTTGCCCAGCGGCCAAACATCCGTTGAAAGACATTGCGAAGCACTTCCATCATTATCACCAATTTCTGTGAGAGGTTGACGTGAGTCAACACGTTATAAAACGCACGCATACTATTAATGTTGTCCAAACTTAATACCTCCTGTTGGAGAAGTCTGGAGTGAGCCCTGGTATGCGGACAGGGCTCGGTTCGCATAAGTCATAGCGGCATTAGTATGCCGCCCTACTATCATGTTACATGAATCACAGGCCAATTCATCCCAGTTCGTGGTCTTCTGAAGATATCCCCCACATCCTACATGGCGTGTTATTCTTGGATGTACAGGAACCATCTTCACCTGCGTTCCCCTCGCTTCAACAATCTCTTGAGCATATTCAAGTATTGGACCAAGCCGCTTTGGCATATGGGTGATTGCTTTCGCCAGATTCCCACTGGTACCCCTTGTGCTCAATCCTTGAACTGTTGACTCGAACCCAACCACCTTTGGGTCATGAGTGAGGATTGCAATTGCCAGCTCTCTTCCACAGGTCCGGTCAAGCTCTTTCTTTAGTCGCTTCACCCTATCATGGAGTAAACCAAGTTCCTTCCTCATCTTGTAGGCCATTCTTCGGTCCCCCTTCTTCTCGTATTTGTTTCGTGCTCTGGCCACCCGAGGCATGACGAGATCCCTCAGTTTCACTATAGTTTCTGACAAATTCACTGCCAGTTGCACATTCCTCACTGGTGCCTTGTTCTCGGAACCAATGACAAAGACATGTCTTCCGGGCCTGTTCGGGTCTATGCCAAGAGCCTTCGCGCCCTTGCCTCTCTTACGAACTCCTTTTGTGAACTTTGTACTGGGCTTGAAGTTCTCACTCCTCAAAGCGATATCGAAGGTTACCTTCCCGGATGGACCCCTTGGAGGATTCACACGGACAGATGCCACTTCAGCACCTCGTGCAATTTCCTCTCCTATCTTCTTTGTTGCGATGACTCTCATGGGTATCCAGCCTGTTGCACTTCGTGCATTGAAGGTCGAATATCCCTGTTTTTGAAAGTCGGCAGTGATCTGTGAAGAGTTACCTCTGCGAATCACATAGTTGGGACCCATCAACATCTCAATGGGTAGAGTCTTTCGAGTGGATGCTGAGAAGGGAGGTGTGATACAGTTCGAGATTGTCATCTGCCTGAGAAGAGGTTTGGGTGTACGGACTATGCTTCGTGCTAACACTGTCTTCAATGCAGAGCGAAGGTTCAGTTGTGTCTGAAGTCTTCCTTGAATCGCTTTTGACAAAAAACCAAGGAACTTTCGCGAGGGAAGGATGTGTTCAAGAAGATCTTCAAAGTCCTGTACCCTACTGAGAAGCAGGTTCAGTTTCTTTCGAAAGGTATCTACTCGACTGGTATCTCTTCCATTCGACTTCATCATCTGAATAGTAGCATCGACCTCTTTCAGAGTCTGTCTGCAATATCGAACGAATGTCTTTCTGGAAACCTTGAATGTGGTATGGGGCGGACTCACATGAGCCAGCCTGTCCATTCCCTTGACGAGAACGTCTGTCTTTCCAATCAATACAAGTGCATGTTCCTTCTGAAGTTTATCCAGTATCTTTGCATCGCCCTTCATAAGCTGACGATGCTTGCTCACCATGTCTGGCACCTCTAGGATCTTGTAGGGTTGGTAACAGCTGCTAAAAACCCGGACAAACCTGGACATATCTTAGATGAA
>JARGGA010000501.1 GCA_029210805.1 Candidatus Thorarchaeota archaeon | reverse complement strand
TGGTTCTTTTATTGGCAATAGGTATTGCCTTGCCAACAACTGTTTTTATCTGGACTGAAGCTGGAGCAAGGATAACCGTTGAGGACTACTTTGATCATAGCATTTACCAATTCAGAGTAGAATCAGACATTAGATTGACACCCAGTGAGAGGAACTACATCATCAACAAAGCAACAGCGTGGCCCGAAATAGAATTAGGACATGCCATATCAACAACCATTGGAATGATAACAGGGAGCGAGGTTTCGGATTGGGATTATTATCAAATGATTACTGCTAATTACCTCTTGGGGATAAAAGATGCACGGGTAATTCCAGTGGAGAACGAAATCCTAGATTTATGGGAATCGGAGTTCTCGTATCGGGGTAACTTCTCACTCTCTCCTAGATGTGTTCTTGTTTCTGAGAATTTCATTAAGTACACGTATGATTGCCTTGGATTCGAGATTGATATAGGCTCTGAAATCCAGTTTCAGATTCTCACTCGACTTGGAGTTGGGATGAGGAACTATGGCTTACGAGAGGATTTTGAACCAGTGAATACTACAACTTTGACTATTATTGGAGTCTATAAGATTAAGTCGCTTCTCTCCCAGTTGAGTAAGGCATTCCCATCATACTCAAGGGATAACTGGCATCCTGGAACACCAATCGACCCTGAGCCTGTACTAGGAATTGACGATTCCATTATGATACTAAAGAGTGAGATGACAGAGGAAGCCAATCAGCAGATTGATTCGCGAGGTTTCTTCCCGCCAGATGTTCTCTTGCGTGCGTCTTTGGGAACACTCTTCACGACTAGTGCTAAGGAAGCCCCCAACACACTTGAGGAAACAAAAACAGACTAGAGGGGGAATTCATCGACTGCCTCATCACGGGATTAAGAGAACTTGATATTTTAAGATCGCAAGTAGATATCTACATTAGAAGTCAAATTCTAACAGTTATGGTTTTTCCGGTTTTGATAATGAGCATTATACTGACAGTTTTTACTTCTGAGGCTTCCATCAATCGCGGGAAGATGGAGATGCAAACCCTTCGTGCAAAAGGTGCATCGTATAATCAAGTGATTTCAAGTCTTATGATGGAATCTATTCTTTTAACCTTCCCAGGGTTTGTGCTTGGCGTTCTATTGGCCATCTATCTAGCACCGTTATTGGGTTCAATGGTCGGATTACTGACTATTAATCCAAACATGTATGCTCTGTATTTGAATCATACGACCTTTCAATTTACAGCCATTGTTGTTGCAGGGATGATTTCGATGTTCTTGCCGGGCACATTTATTTTCCAGATTTTTCGGCTTATTGATATAGTGGAGATTGGACAGCCGATGACTTCCGAGATACCAGATGAAGTGGAAACGGTTGGGATTCGAAATTACATCATTGCTTAGTTGGCGTGCTTGGAATGCTTGTGGTAATGCCAACGCTATTCGCTCCTACAGCCTTTGTTGCTGTACTTCAGATTGTGTTGGCAACAGGCTTGCTATACGCTGGTGCATATTTTGGATCTAGAATCATGCGACTGCTAACAACAAGAGGCGAGAGATTGCACATCTGAATACTTGGCGAGAAAGGTCTGTATGTCCTGCAGTCGTTCAAGAGAAGAAAGGGCCACTTCATGCCGCTTCTGGTCATTCTTACTCTGACATTGTCAACCACAACCATGATACTTATTCAAACAGCGAGCTTTGAGGCAATTGTAGAGGAGGAGTTGAGATTCGTCCTCGGAGGTGATGTCCGTGTCGATTGTAACCAGCCTTTGAGTTTTGAGGGCAATCTCACCATGTCACCAGTTGTCGTTAAAGCTACACCCGTTATCAGTACAACTGCCAGAATAGGGGACGATAAGACATTGTTCCTCAATGGAATTGATTCCTTGGAATACTTGGATATTGGCTACTTTCCAGCTGGGTGTTTCATCGATGAAGACCCCGAGGCGATATTATCATCGTTAATCCAAGTACCTAATGGAGTGATAGTAAGTGAATACCATGCGAATCTGCTTGGAAAAGGAGTCGGTGATTCAATTCGACTTCTTTGCGATGTAAATAGATCTACAAGAGTAGCTAGCACGACGCTCAAAATTATTGGACTAATGCATTTTGCACCAGGTTTCGGATCTGCTTCTACCAAAGATATGAACTACAATCTTCTTGGGAGTCAGTTGGGTTTTCAGGCAGCACATGGTGGCTTCGCTCTGGCTAACATTGGCTTTGTTGAAAACCTAACTAGATTTCACAATGCCTCGATGTTCCTAGTCGATACTGTTGATAATGTGGACACATTAGAATTTGTAAGGGCTATCGATTCCCTGTATGGGATTCAGGCATACTCTCCTGAAACCGTCGATTTGTTGATAGAGGCACCTGCTTCGGGTCTTTTTATTGTTGGACTGAAAGGATACCTATTGATAGAAGGCATTGCATGTCTTATTATGGGTCTAGCATCAATTGGGCTTTTCCTCGGTTCAGCAGTAGCGAAAAGAAAGAGCGAATATGCAGTAATGAGAGCACTAGGAGCAACTCAGAGTCAAGTGAGAACAGTTGTATTTG
>JARGGA010000500.1 GCA_029210805.1 Candidatus Thorarchaeota archaeon | reverse complement strand
CGTCTGGATTCTGCTTGCTGACAAGTAATAGCTCTTGATGAAATCAATTGCCTCTACGGACATTTCACCACGATTACAATCCGCCATTCGATCACCAACCCAGGCTTACCTACGATACAAAATACCTGTGGTACAAAATATAATTCAGCGCAATCCTTTTTAATATTTATCCTATATTATATATAGGCGGTGAATGCGGATGAGCGGCCGAATGGAAACAGTGTTGAAAGATCGAGATGTCATAGCTGGACGAGTCGATCCAGCAGTAATAGCGAACAGACGCATCTTTCTTGAAATCACCCGAGAAGATGGAGAATTCAGGATGGCTCAGACATTGGCTGCATTGGCTGTGATGTCCAAGAGTGGTTGGAAACTTGAAAGTTATTGGTCCACACCCCAAGATATGGGATTTGTTTTTGAAAAGGGCTCATAAGAGATTCATTTCTTTATCTTGCTCTCGCCATAGAAGAGATTTCCAAGGCGTTTCATGGCATCACGAACACCGTCTTTGTTACCACTTACTTGGAGATGCCTATCGCCATCAAGAGAAATAAGAACGCCACAATCCTCTGCAATCTCACTCACAACTTCTACAGGGATATCATCTGGTAGACGAATTCTGAAGAATCCCACATCTTTCTCCCGTGGAAGATCTGATATCGGGATTGATTTTTCGAGTATCTGTGGAACAATGGCTCCATCCAAGGCATCTTGAAACTTTTTCTGCCATTCTTTCATAGTTTCAACACCCTTTTTCTCCTCTATCCAGACCATCATGGTTTCTCGAAGCCTGAGTATTTTCAGTTCCATCTCTTCTCTTAGCTGATTGTCCGCATTCTCTTGAACTGCAATATCCGCCTCAAATGATCTTAGATATTCAATTACCATTTTTGAGTTCCTGAGATCTGCGAAAGTGAGGTCGGGGATGAATGTTCCAGTTGCCTGAAGCTCTCCTAATAGATCGTTGAGAACCATCCAGCCTGAATAGAGGCCATCAAGTGATACCACAATTAATCACTCCTTGAGCATTTCTTCAACTTCGTCAAGGAAGCTCTGCTCACGCCACCAACGAAGGTCTCGTGCCCCTGTCGGACAGATTGCGGTACACCCACCACATCCCTCACATTTCATTTCATCAGTGACGCTCTTCTTTACTCCCGGTGTGATCTCGACCATCGAAATTGCATCATATGGACAAATTTCGGAATAATGACAGAGATCGCATCCTACGCAAAGGTCCTGGTCCACATCTGCAGTGAGTAATTCTATTTCTACTGTTCCAAGATTGAGAGGAGCAGTGGCTTCACTTGCAGCTGCCCTTGCTTGATTTATCGAATCCTGAACATTCTTTGCATAGGTGACTCCTAAGAAGACACCTGGTACTGTGGTTTCAACTGGTCTGTACTTCATATGCATCTCTGCAAGGAACCCATCCTGTCCTCTGTTGATTCCTATTGCCTTAGATAGGTCATTAACATCATGAGGTGCTTCTAAACCGAGAGTAAGTACTACCATATCTGAGCGAATTTTGAAAGTTTCCTGGGAGAGTGTATCGTAGATTGTAACAATGGCCTCATCTGAGTCAGGAGCTTTTTCCACAGTAATTGGATTCTCTCGAATCCACCTCAGATATGAAACTCCGTTCTGGCGGTTTTCTCTCCACATCTCTTCCATGCCTGATGCATAAGGACGAATATGTTCCTTGTACGCGGAAAACACCTTAGTGTCAGGGAACATCTCCTTGAGCTCATGTTGCATGGTGATTATCGCTGAACAGCAAACTCTCGAACAATGCTTATTGCCTTCACCAGGCGTCTGTCGAGAGCCAACACAATGTATGAACACTGGATTCTTTGGAGGTGTCTTGATCTCCCCTGCTCGAAGTCTTTTCTCGAGCTCTAGAGTTGTGATTACAGCAGGTACAGTACCATAACCATATTCATTCTCTTTTGGTTCATAGGTGTCAGTGCCTACAGTAATGACCATTGTACCAATCTTATGAATGGCTTCTTCGTTGGTTTCATGATTCCTCACTGTAATTTCATAGTTGCCATAAGAACCATCACGCTTCACAGGAGTGGATTTGAAGACAACAGTAATCTTCTTGCTCTTCTCTACTCTCTCAATGAGATCTGCAACGATATCCTCGGCGCTTTCCATCTTAGGGAAGAGATTGTACAAATCATTCAACCTTCCACCAAGTACGTCTGTCTTTTCAACTAAGATGACATCGTATCCTTTGTTGGCAATATCAAGTGCTGCAGTCATTCCCGAAACCCCACCACCAACAACCATTGTAGTCCTAGTGACTTCGACCTCTTTTATCGGGACAACTTCATTGTTGATTACTTTGGCAACACCGCTGCGGATCATATCCTGAGCTTTTTCTTGTCGTTCATCTCTACTCGCACCTGTGTTGACAAGCGCAAGATGCTCTCGTAGTCCTACTGGTCCGACTAAATAGTATGGAGAAAGACCTGCAGCGATTAAAGCACGTCTGAAGGTTTCCTCGTGTTGAAGAGGTGAGCATGACCCGACAACAACTCGGTTCAGTTTGTGTTCTTTAA
>JARGGA010000499.1 GCA_029210805.1 Candidatus Thorarchaeota archaeon | reverse complement strand
ATTCTCATTCTATCTTGTTTTTGCTACCTGTTTCAGACTTTTCACACAGAGCCCCGGAATAGGACAAAGTTATATCAGACGCTGCGTCTAACAGTAACTTGTTTGAGCCGAGGGTGAGAATCAATGAGGAACTGCACCAATTGTGGAAAAGCAAACCAACCCACGCGGAAATACTGTATACGTTGCGGCCGTTCGCTAATTTCAAAATCAGCCATAAAGAAAACCACACCTACTCCTACACGTGAGGTGGGAAAAGTTACAACTGCAGAAATCATCAGAAAAGAGCAAGAAGCGGCTGCAACAGCAGTCTCTGAGGAAGAGGACCAATGGATCAAGCCAAGCGAAGTATCTCGTGATAGGGTTCGCCATGGCGATGGTAAAAAGCGAATAACAGAGTTTGAAAAGGCGCAGGCTGCTTTCGCAAAAGCAGAAGAGGTAGGAATTGAGGAGGCTGAATCCGGAATAGTGCTGACTAGGATGCTAAGAGCTTCTGAAGTCAGAGAACTAATGGAAGGAGTAATGGAAATGCCTACCGTTGAAGAGTCAATTGATGATGATGAGCCCATTATTGGACCTCCTCCTATTGCAGCTCCAAGCCCTAAAGATCTAGAGGAACAGATACTTGGAAGTCAATCGGCTTATGTGGATGCCAAACCAGAACCTGAATTTGTAATGGAGCCTTCTCCTGACGCGCGAGTATCTCCCGAGCTATCTAATGATTTCAGTTCGTCAAAATATGAGGAGGTTGAAGCTGAAACAGTACCTGAAGTAGTGCCAGTACCGTCACCTGCATCTTCGCTTGAACCTGATCTTACAAATGTCACAACGTGTCCGAGCTGTGGTGACGTCATCAATGTTGACGCATTCGAATATCCCCGAGAAGTATATAGTGCAATGGGGGCAGCTCGTATTAAACAGGCGAGATTCTTCGTAGTTCAAGGCAAGTACGATGAAGCTCAAAAGATTGTCAGAATAGCACGTGCAATGTTCATCAAAGCTGGGGACGATGGCGGAGTAGCAGAGATCAATAAGCTTGTCGATTCATTGGCAAGACGGGGTTAAGCGTTCAGCCATAGTTCCATGAACTTTTCCTGTTCTTCAGGAAACCTGGTTTGATCCTCACACAGCAGTAGGAATTTTCCATCATACCCCTGCTGTTTCAAACTCCAAAACATAGTTTCGAAATCGATACTTCCTCTTCCCAGAGGAAGGTGCTCATCGTACTTTCTTGCGATGGCTCTCATTTCCTCACACGGAACTGATCGCGTTTTACGAATCTCTTGAATATCATCACACATTTTCTGACCATGATTATCATGAACGATAATCATGCGAATTTGATTTGGAAAAGACTGGATATGTCCTAATGCTCTATTTCGAGTTGCCATTATTTGACCATGACCTAAATCAAGTGCCAGTCCGATTTCGGGATGTCTATCAAAAAGAAGTAGCAATTCTGTAAAATACAATCCTAGTGTTTCTATGGCAATTGGGACTCCATTTTCTCTTACGACATCACATAGCTCAGGAAGAGCAGAAAGGAAGGTCTCTATCATACTATCCTCATAGAATAACGATGAAAGAGGAGTATGAAACGTCACAAGATCTGCGCCAATCTCATTTCCCATGTCTATATACGGGAAAATATCCTTGGCTATATCAACTGGGACCCAATCAGGATTGCTAGGCAAATGAAGGGTGCAGGCGACACCAGCATCTGTAAGTTTTCTCTTTGCTTCTCGAAAATCAATGCTATAGTTCAGGTCCATTCGCAGGTCTATGAAATCTGGATTGTGCTTAAGCGCGAATTCTATCTGTTTGTTATCTCTAGCGAAAGTACCCACTTCCATTTGCAACACCTAATAGGACCATGATTTATCCTCATCACTTTTGTCACTTTTGGTAAGACAAATTGGTTTTCACCATCTTCGATAGCTTAATTAGACGCGTAGGTGCCACCTATGACAAGTATAGATTTTGGAGCGTTTCACCCCTGTCTGACGTGGTTGCGTACCTCTTCAAACTAGTATTTTTGGGAGAGGGAGGAGTAGGCAAAACAAGTCTTGTAGGCCGTTATGTTTACGATTCTTTTGAAGGCGATTATTTAGCGACAATAGGAGCCGCTATGCATACAAAGCCTGTGAAAGTTGATGATACTCTCTGCAAATTAGTGATCTGGGATATAGCTGGTCAGGATGATTTTGCGCAGTTGAGGAAAGCCTATTATCAAAACGCCTCTGGAGCATTCTTTGTATTTGATACTTCCCGTCCTGAAACAATAGAACGCGTAGAGGAGTGGATAGAAGCTCTCTATACTGTCACAGGGAAGATACCTCTTGTATGTCTCGAAAACAAAGTAGACCTTGAGTCAAAAGTGGATGCCAGGAAACTGAAAGCTCTACAAAAGAAGCACGGCTTCACGACAATTAAAACAAGTGCCAAGGAAGACATGAACGTAGAGGAAGCTTTCATGGAGATGACCAAGGAAATTCTTGAACGATCCCGTTCCAAGAAGCGAGCAATAGACTAATCAGTAGTAATTGGCATTATACTCTCCGAGTTGATATTG